>JAUMVD010000082.1 GCA_030530285.1 Bacillota bacterium
CGAGAAAAGGCTCGCCTCCCGTTAAGGAGATGAGCCTTTGTCTACAGTCTGAGATCCGCCTGATGAAGGCGGATCTTTTTATTTCATTTCATTATTTCACCTCGATCGGCGGATCGCCCACGGTAAAGTTATCGATCAGGCGTGTGGTTCCGATCTTGACCGCGATAGGAACCAGGTCTCCGTCGGACAGCGTTTCCACGTGCTGCATGGAAAGGCCATCCACCGCCTCCACGTAGTCGATTTCGGCCAGCGGTTCGCTGAGGATTTTTGTCTTGATCAGAGCGATGATGGACGCGCTGTTTCGCTGTCCCGCTGCGATGGCGTCCTGCGCCAGACGCAGCGCCTGTGAAAGGATGTGGGCAGCCTTTCTCTCCTCAGGGGCGAGATAACTGTTTCTGGAGCTTTTGGCCAGTCCGTCCTCTTCTCTTATGGTAGGACAGCCAACGACCTCGATATTGAAATTGAGGTCACGCACCATGCGGCGGACGACGGCCAGCTGCTGGGCGTCTTTCTTGCCCATATACATCCTGTTCGGGTATACGATGTTGATCAGCTTCGTCAGCACGGTGCAGACGCCGCGGAACATCACGGGCCGGCTCTTGCCGCAGAGCGTTTCGGAAACGATGGTCATATCGACGAAGGTGCAAAAGTCCTCCGCGTACATCTCCGAGGCTTCCGGGGCGAATACCATGTCCACGCCGCAGGCTTCCATCATGGCGCGGTCCCGTTCAAAATCCCGCGGATACTTGGCCAGATCCTCGGTAGGACCGAACTGCATGGGATTAACAAACAGAGAGGCGACAGTTTTGTCGTTCTCTTTTTTTGATGCTTCCATGAGAGATATGTGGCCTTCATGCAGATATCCCATGGTAGGGCAGAGCCCTATGGTCAGCCCTTCAGCCTTCCACTGCCAGATGACCTTTCTGGCCTCATCTATGGTTTTTGCGATAATCATTCGTTTTGCTCCTCAATGTGATCAATAGAGTTTTGTCAGATATTCTTCTTTTTCCGTTTCAACGGTTTCCGTTTCTTCCTGTCCCAGCTTGCTCTTCAGCTTCTCCAGGATCATCGGGTATTTCATCTTGAAGGAATGTTCCTCGTCAGGGAACGCTGTGGACTTGACCTCCGCGTCATAATCCTTAAAGGCTTTGGTCATGACTTCGCCCACATTGGCGAACTGCTTGGCGAATTTCGGCACGAAGTCGCTGAACATGCCCAGCATATCCTGATAGACCAGAATCTGTCCGTCACAGCCGTTTCCTGCGCCGATACCGATGGTCGGGATCTTGATCGCCTTGGAAATCAGCTCAGCCAGCGGTGCAGGGATGCACTCCAGAACCACGGAGAAAGCGCCGGCTTCCTGTACCGCGAAAGCGTCTTCCAGCAGCTTTTCGGCAGCTTCTTCGGTCTTGCCCTGAACCTTGTTTCCGCCAAATATATTAATGGACTGAGGGGTGAGTCCCAGATGAGCCATGACCGGAATTCCGATCTCCGTCATCGCTTTGATCTGAGGGCATACAGCAGCTCCGCCTTCCAGTTTAACGGCTCCTGCGCGGCCTTCCTTCATCAGACGGCCGGCGTTTTCCAGGGCCTGTTCTACGGAGATCTGGTATGACATGAACGGCATGTCAATGACCACCAGCGTGTCGCTGCATCCTCTGGCAACGGCTCTGCCATAAGTGATCATGTCTTCCATAGTAACGGACAGTGTATCCGGATAACCCAGCATGGTGTTGCCGAGAGAGTCACCTACAAGCACGCCATTGATGCCTGCTGATTCAATGAGTTTCGCGGTCGAATAATCGTAGCATGTGAGCATGGAGATCTTTTCGCCATTGTTTTTCATTTCCTGAAATGTGACTGCTGTGTTTTTCATTTCCTCTTTCCTTTCATCTCGTTAAGATAATGTTCCAGATCGCTATAGTCGCGGTCGGGGTTTTTGGCCTTTGCCAGAGGCAAAAGCTTCGCTGACAGTAATGTGTACAGCTGTCTGTCATCCTCATCCGGCGTGACGCTGAGGTGCTTGCCCAGGGTGGTGATATCTCCCCGTTCCACAGGGCCTGTGAGAGCCTTTGCGGGGCCGTTAGCCAGCGCGTGAGCGATGTTGCCGCTGACCAGAGGGGAGAGGGCCGCCAGAGCGTCATCCGCCGTAAATCCGCACTCCTGCAAAAGGCTTATGCCGTTGCTGATCAGCGCCAGCGTCAGGTTGCTGGCATAGACAGCTGCCAGGTGATAACGTGTCTTTGATGACGGATCGATGATCTGGAAACGAAGTCCGCACTGCTTCAGGAGATCTGCCATATCGTCAATGTGCGATGGATCGCCTTCCAGAGTAAAAAAAGCATCCGCCAGTTCCGGGTAAGTTTCGAATCGATCACTTACCGCGAACAACGGATGAACGGAATATTCGTATGCGCCTGTACTCCCGATGTCCGGAAACGCATCCCTGGAGGAGATGCTGCCGCTGCAGTGGCAGATGTATTTTCCTTCGATCGGTAACGTCCTGATCCCTTCATATACGGTGGTGATCAGTCCGTCCGGAACAGTTATGAAGAGCACGTCACTTTCTGAGATCAATGCTGATGGTTCAGCAAAAGCTTTAGAATTTGTGAATTGCGCTGCCTCTTCGGCAAACTTCGTGTCGCGGTCGTAATAACCTGAAACCTTCATGCCGCGGGTACTGAGCAGCTTGCCCAGTGAGCACCCGACTTTACCTGCTCCTATAAATCCAATGTTCAAACGTCCACCTCCTTCAGACATCCGTGATGCCGGTTTCTGAGGTGACGCGCTGCAGATCATAAGTTCCGGTGATCTGCCTGTTCGGGGGTACAGTTTCGATAAAAGAATACCGTCCATCTGCATGAAGTTTAACACTATAAGGGCTCGTTGTAAAGGGGGAATAAAACAAGGCTGCCGAACTGAAAGATAATCAAGCCGGCAGCCTTAATCAAAAAAGTAGTGTCTATAATAGTTGTTTATTGTTCCTCTTCGTTTTTGCCGGAAAAGGCCTCAGCAGCCTTGCCGAGATATGCCTTGATATTGGTCCAGATGTCAGCGGCTCCTGACTGGCCGGCTCTCATGAGGGTGGGATCCAGATGTACCAGATCGCCCACCGTCATATATGGCGTGTTGTTTTGATATGCCATTTCTGTTTCCTCTTATTGAATACATACTTGAAACAAGTGACATGCTTGTATGATTAGTTAAAAGCTAAATCATACGCTCCTTTCCATTTTT
>JAUMVD010000043.1 GCA_030530285.1 Bacillota bacterium
ATCTCTCATTTTTTATCTATTTCTGTAACATATGTCCTATCACATTACAATGTGGGCAGATTGATTCTGTCGCTGTTTCCGTCGGGTGATTTGAATTTTCGCAGTTTCCACCGATTTATGTTCAATCTGCGTTCCGCGGTGTAGTAAATCATCAAAAACACACCGGGAGACCTCATCAACGGTGTCTCCCGGTGTACTTTTCTCATTTATTCATCCATGTGTGTCTGTTGAACTCCACCAAAAACGCCTCTGATGGGGATTATAGCGTTAATCAGGTGGAAAACGCCTCATTTCCGTGGACAACTTGGCGGACACTCCAGCGGCAGGCCAATCTGCAACTTGGCGCGCAACTTGGCGGGCACCCCGGCGGCACCCCACCCCATCACAGATCCATTTCGATCGTTACCGGGCAGTGGTCGCTCCCGTAAACATCGGTGAGAATTTCCGCCTTCTTCAGTTTGCCCTTCAGGGATTCAGAAATCAGAAAATAGTCTATGCGCCACCCCGCGTTATTGGCTCTGGCGTTGAACCGGTAGCTCCACCAGGAATAGACGCCTTCCAGATCAGGATAGAAATATCGCCAGGTATCGATGAAACCCGCTTCCTGAAGTTCGCTCATCTTGCCTCGCTCTTCATCGGAGAATCCCGCGTTGCCCCGGTTGTTCTTTGGATTCTTCAGGTCTATCTCTTGATGCGCCACATTGAAATCCCCGCAGGTGATGACGGGTTTGGTTTTTTCCAGCTCTTTGAGATACGACCGGAAATCATCTTCCCAGCTCATGCGGTAATCGATTCTTTTAAGTCCGTCCTGGGCATTCGGCACATATACATTGACCAGGTAAAACTCCGGATACTCCAGTGTCAGCGCCCTGCCCTCGTGATCATGTGCGTCGATTCCCAGGCCTTTGCGGACGGAAATGGGTTCTTCTTTGGCGAAGACCGCCGTCCCGGAGTAGCCCTTCTTTTCTGCAGAATACCAGTACTGGTGATATCCATCCAGAGGCACCTCCGCCTGTCCTTCCTGCATTTTTGTCTCCTGTATGCAGAGGAAATCCGCGTCCTGCTCTGCCGCAAAGTCCAGAAAGCCCTTTTTCATAGCGGCCCTGATGCCGTTAACGTTCCAGGATATGAATCTCATGTCTCATCCTCCGTTCCTAAATTACGTTCACATTATACCACAATACCACAAGAAAAAACGGCAGGTGCCTCTGTCATCAACAAAAGCCTCTGCCGAAAAATATCTTCTAAATATTTGTTTTCTGTTTTTTCACACTCTCTGATTATCTGCCATAAACCACGATGTCGATCATGTCTGCGCAGTCTTTCAGTGTCTGGTAAATAGACTTAGCTACAGCGTACATTTCGTATCCCTCTTTTCTTTATTTTTCTAAGTCCTGCAATGTTTTCCGTGATTTAATAGTAGCACTTAATTTGCGGTAAATCAATGGGCTGCACTGTACTAGTTTGCTGTATTTTGGCCATTTCAGAGGGGTGAATTTCTATATATTTACAGTATTTGTTATTTATTACCACTTATTTTCGTTTGCAAAAGCTCCGCTTATCTTGAAATTTCAACGTTTTAGCTGATTTTCATTCCGCGGCCTTTGCGTTCTATCATCTTGCGGCTATATAGTCCTCACGCGCCGGAGAAAACGACACAACGAGAGTCCCCGCTTCGATGCAGCGCACGCAGTGGGGTTCATCGGGTCCCATATACGCCGTATCGCCCTCACGCAACACAAAGCTCTCGGTTCCCACCGTGAATTCAAATACACCGCTTTTTACGTACGGGATCTGCACCGGCGTATGGGTGTGCATCCTGGACCGGGCGCCTTCTTCAAAAATCAGCTCTTCTACCATCAGGCTGTCATCGTAGGCCAGTATCCTCTTTGTGATGCCGTTTCCCATGACCTCGACCTGCGCATCCTCGTGCTTCAGGTAATGTTCGCAATTGGTTTCGACAGATTGTGGGGCAGATTTCCCGAGGACGAGCCTCGCAAAGTCCTCAAAGGTATAACTATCGCCGCTGTAATCACTGCCTGCCAGATTGAAAAAACAGTTCGGTATTTCTCTGTCCTTCAGATTGTCCGCTATGCATAGCGAACACCCCCGCTCGTGATTGGCCGGGTGAAGAGGACATTCGAGATCTTTACATGTACAAAATTTGCTTAGATTCTTCATGCCATGATTCTATGCCCAATGCCCTTGCCTGTCAAATGATAGAGCCTTCGTGATTAACCGGAAATGGTGTTCCAATAATTTCCAATTCTTGTTGTATTTAAGCAAAACCTCAATAAACTTCAAAAACACCTAATAAAAGCGATGCGAAGTTCTTAAAAATAGGATACTTTTGTTGTATTCCGATTTAATCAACAAAAACTACAAAATCAGGCGATAAAAATTGAAGTTTTCTCAGAAATTAAGCAAATACTGCAACCGGTTGAATGATGCGAACGGATGAATGCTGCAAACGCAAAAGATTTCTTTCTATATATAGTGGTTTTATAGTATAATAGATAGAAGTATAAACTAGGTCTGCTGAGTGCGACCGGAAAGAAGGAAAAAACATGACAATCAGAATAGGAATCATGGGTTACGGCAACCTGGGCCGCGGCGTTGAGTGCGCCATCAAGCAAGCCCCTGACATGGAGCTGGCTGCGGTTTTTACCAGACGAGACCCGAAGGACATAAAGATACTGACAGAATCCGTTAACGTATACAGTGTAGATGACGTGGAGAAATTCAGTCCTGTCACTGGAGCAGATCCTGAGCACGCGATTGATGTTCTCATCATTTGCGGCGGCAGCGCCACCGATCTGCCGCAGCAGACGCCGAAGTATGCCAGTCTGTTCAATGTCGTGGACAGTTTCGACACACACGCCCGCATTCCGGAGCATTTCGCCAATGTGGACGCTGCTTCCAAAGGCGCCCGCACGACAGCTGTGATTTCCGCCGGCTGGGATCCGGGTATGTTCTCCGTTACGAGGCTTTATTCCGAATCCATCCTGCCTGCAGGCGCAACTTACACCTTCTGGGGCAAAGGCGTCAGCCAGGGCCACTCGGATGCAGTAAGGCGTATCGACGGAGTCATCGACGCCCGTCAGTACACGATTCCTGTTGAAGCTGCGCTGGAAGCGGTCAGGAGCGGCAGCGAACCGGAGCTCACCACCAGACAGAAACACACCAGAGAAGTTTTCGTCGTGGCGGAAGAGGGCGCTGACAAAGAAAGAATTGTCAACGAAATCGTCACCATGAAGAATTACTTCGACGAATATGACACCACGGTACACTTTATCGATGAAGAAGAAATGGCTAGAGACCACAGCGGCATTCCGCATGGCGGTTTCGTCATCAGAAGCGGCAAGACCGGCTGGAACGAAGAACACAGTCACGTCGTGGAGTACAAACTGGCTCTCGACTCCAATCCTGAATTCACATCCAGCGTTCTCGTGGCTGTTGCCAGAGCCGCGTTCAAGATGTCACAGGAAGGTATGTATGGCGCTAAGACCATATTTGACATCGCACCTGCGTACCTGAGTCCTAAGACAGGAGAAGAACTGAGAAAGACCATGCTCTAAAACTATGCTTTAATTCTGAATTGTATGCTTTGATAAGAGAAAGGAAGGTATTAAAATGGCTGGAAGATTTGATGTAAAGGGCTCTATGGTAGCTTTGATAACACCTTTCCATGAGGATGGAAGCATTAATTACGAAAAACTCGAGGAGCTTCTGGAGTTCCACATTGCCAATAAGACAGACGGCATCCTGGTGCTGGGAACCACCAGCGAATCCCCTACTTTCACATGGGAAGAGGATTACGAGATCGTCAAATTATCAGTGGAAGTCTGCAAAGGCAGAGTGCCTCTCATCGCCAACGCGGGTTCCAACGATACCCGCACCTCATTTGAAAAGGCAAAGAGATTTACGGACGCCGGCGTAGACGCGCTGCTCTGTATCTCACCGTATTATAATAAGGCCAATAAGAGAGGGCTTTATCATCACATCGCTGATGTGGCGGATTCCGTTGACGTACCGGTCATCGTTTACAATATCCCGGGAAGAACCGGCGTAAACATCCCGGTGGATGTCATGACGGAGCTTGCGAAGAAGGATAACATCGCCGGCGTCAAGGAAGCAACCGGTGACATGAGCTATGTAGCCAAACTGGCAAAAGCCACCATGGATATGGATTTCAATATCTGGAGCGGCAACGATGATATCACGATTCCTATGATGGCGCTCGGCGGCAGCGGCACCATCTCCGTATGGGCCAACCTCATGCCTGCCAAAGTCCATGAAATGACATGGGACTTCCTGGAGGGCAGGACTCAGCAGGCGATCAAAACGCAGCTGGAATACATGACCCTCATCAACGATTTCTTTATCGAAGTCAACCCGATTCCGATCAAGGAAGCCATGAATATGGCCGGCATGGAAGTCGGCGGATTCAGAATGCCGCTCTGTGAGATGACAGATGAAAACAGAGCCACACTTAAGGCTGAAATGCAGAAACTCGGGATTATCTAATTAAAGGAGTTATACGAAATGAAAGTACTGATAGCGGGCTACGGCCGGATGGGACAGTTGATCGAACAGACTCTGATCGAAGCGGGAGATACCGTTCCGATGAAGGTCGATAAAGACGAGATCGCCGCCAAAAAAATAAACGTCATCCCTCCTTCCAGATTGGAAACTCTGGGCAAAGTGGCTGACGTGATCATGGACTTCAGCAATCCGTCTCTGACGGACGATATCATCGATTACGCCAGAAGAACAGGCACACCGCTTCTCAGCGGCACCACGAATATGACTGCGGAGCAGCATGAAGCCTTTGCTCGTCTGGGAAAGGATATCCCTGTGATATGGGCTTCCAATTATTCTTTCGGGATCAATGTGTTCAAGCACATACTCCCGGAGATTGCCAAAGTCTTAAAAGACTGGGATATCGAAATCACCGAAACCCATCACAACAAAAAAGTCGATGCGCCGAGCGGCACAGCAAAAACGCTGGCCGATGCCATCGACCCGGATGGTGAATATACTCGCGTCTGCGGTCGCAAAGGCAACTGCGGAGCGCGCACAAAAAAAGAAATCGGTATGCACGCTCTGCGCGGCGGTACCGTTGTAGGCGAACATAAAGTTGACTTCTTCGGCAATGATGAAGTCTTTGAGATCACGCACAAGGCCAGCAGCCGGCAGATCCTCGTCGATGGGGCGATTGCCGCGGCAAGGAAGCTTGTGATCAAACAGGCCGGCTGTTATACCATGGAAGATATCCTCTTTGATTAGAGGATATTATTCTTCCACTGCGAGCTTTTCGAATTCTGCGGCTACTTTGCTGAATTCTTCGTCATCTGTGATGTCGATCAATTCGTAGTCCTCATCGTACTCTTTGTAGCCGTAGATGTATACATCTTCCGTACCCAGCGGATTCAGCGCGATGTATTCCTTGCCTAGTGCATCGAATACTCCCAGAATCCCGCATTCTTCTTCAACACCATCATCGAATTCCAGAGTCAGGATATCGTCTTCTTCGTATCCGTATAATTCTTTTTCGTCTGACATTGTTTTTCTCCTTTTACTATCAGTGTTTCAAGTACAGTTACTATAACATTATGTCACGGAATAATCAACATACTTGTATCGGGGCCAAGCCATAAAACAGCCCCAATCATCGATGATGATCGAGGCTGCCTGCAGTTTATTTCGCCTTGATTTATTTTGTCTTAATACTCTTGACCTTAGTCCATTCAGAGTAAATGGCGCGTCCGTCTGGCACTTCCTGATTCATAATATCATCATCAGGACACAGATAGGTTCTTACGCGGACATAATACTTTTTCTTTGCTTTGAGCTTCTTGACCTTTTTGCTGGTCTTGCTGTAGCCCTTCACATTGACCTTCTTCACATATCTGCTGAAATCACTGGTGGTTGACAGCTGAATCTGGTACCCGTCGATGCGTTCGTTTGGCATCATTTCGGTCTGCTTCTTCCAGTTAACGGTGATCGCTTTTTGGGCTTTCTTCAGTTTGCCCAGAGAAGTGCCTTTCGGCATGATATTGAACGTTACGTTTCTGGACTTTTTATAGTTTCCCTTGCCGGTAATCACCATCGTTGCCACGCCGACATTCTGGTTGTTTTTATAGCTGACCGTATAATCACGTCCGTAAGTGAGCTGATAGTCATCCACAAACACCTCCACTTCGTCGATGTCCTGTTCCTGGACCGAACCGTCATAGACCATGTCGTAAACACCATCCACATCTGCCTGCTTGATGGATTTCGGCCATGTGGTCGTTATGACGGAGAGATTATTCATCATCGGGCATCCGTTTCCGTAATATCTGTCCTTGCCGGAAGTACCCAGATCTTTGGAAATGCTCTTCAGCTTATTATATACTTGAGTCTTTGTCGTCAACGTGTCGTCGTTCGCCATAACCAGCGCCGCTGCAGCCGCGATGTGCGGTGAAGCGAAGGAAGTCCCATCATCAAAGGTCCAGTGATCCTCTCCCCAGTTTGCCAGTCGAACACCCGTGCCCGGCGCCGCGAAATCGATGCCGCTTCCATAATTGGAATACTCATTATCAAAGACCGGATTTCCGTCATTATATTTCATGGCGCTGACAGAAATAGTCTGCTTGGATACAGCCGGCCATGCATAGTATTCATCCATGTCCAACTCTTCATTGCCTGCCGCGACTACGACCGGTCCCTGAAGCATCTTGAAATAATCATCGCTGAAGTCAATGAATTCCTGCGCTTCTTCGATTTCATCATAGTCTCCGGAATCCTCTACCAGTTCACCGCCGAGACTCATGTTGACAACGTCCGCGCCCTGCTCTGCCGCATAGGCAACGCCCATGAGTATGTCTTCGTCCCAGCCTTCGCCCCAGTCATCCATGACTTTCACCGGCAAGATCTGCACATTGGGGCCGGTGCTCTGCGTGATAACGCTGGCTACGTAGGTTTCGTGTCCTTCATCGTCAGATGCATCGTCAGTTCTGTACGCGAAATTCCATCCATCTCTGATGGTTCTGCCGTCGAACGCCTCATGCCAGAAGAGTATTCCGGTATCCAGAATGGCTACAAGGACGTCGTCCCCATAGGTGTCGATTTTGCCCTTTACACTGCTGAACTTCATGTAATCGTAGCTCCAGTCGACATAGTTTTCTTCTTCATCATCAAAGAACTTTGCCTTGACCGGGCGATCCTTAAACACGTGATCACTGCCATACTCTTCACAGAGACTGTTATATGCCTCAGCTGCCGTTACCTCATCCGGGTATCGGAGGAAATAGCTGTTGTTAAAGAATGTTCCTCCTTCTGCACCGAAAGTATCGATCGCCCCCTGTTCGTCCACGATCAGACGGCAGGATCCGAAGTCAGAAGCTATGGTCGCCGTGTTGCCTTCAATTTCTGAGACCGAGTACAGTTCATTTTCTTTCGTAAGCTTCGCGATACGGGAAGCCTTCTTGGCGGCAGTCTTGCCTTTCAGACCTGACTCGGCGTATTTCATGCCGTAAATCTGTTGGAATCCTCCCGGAATCGCCTGTTCTTCCTCGTCTTTCGCAACGCTCACCGCGCCGCTGTTGAGGTTTACATCATAAAACTTCTCATTATCCGCAGCAGGTACTGCCTGGGCAGCCTCTACGGCACTGCCTGCGACAGTGATCTCCACGCCATCCTCCGTGAGTATATCACCGCTGCCGCTTCCTGACGGCTGCGCATACACCGCTCCGCCGCCAATGGTGAACGCCATTGCCAGCGATAGCACCAATGCAATTACTTTACTGAATCCTTTCATACGTTGCCTCCTCATCCATGTTCGTCCTTCGCTATAAGTAATTACACATCATGCGTCAAATCGTTACGCATTTCCCGCAAAAAACTTTACTACGTGATCCGCGGCCTTTGCATCCATGCCGGGAACCGCGGCCAATCTGGCGATCTTATCGGAATCGCTGCCTGTCGCCAGCGCTTTGATCTCATCGATGCTGCCAAAAGCCTCCAGCAGCGCCTTTCTCCTGACCGGACCGATGCCGTCGATCTCATCCAGCACCGATCTGGTCACGTTCTTTCCCCTCACCTTGCGGTGATACTCTATGGCAAATCTGTGGACTTCTTCCTGCATCCTGCCGATATATTTATAGAGCAAAGGCTTGTCGGCCAGTGTGATTTCCTGCCACTCGTCTCCTGCCCTGTAGGTCAGCGCCCTGGTCCTATGATGGTCATCCTTCACCATGCCCACCACCGGAATATCGAATCCCGTCTCGTCGATCACTTCCAGAGCTGTGGATACGTGGCCTTTGCCGCCGTCCATAAAGATGATGTCCGGCAGTACGGAGAAGTGATCATCACCGCTTATCACTCTCAGGAACCGTCTGGAGAGCACTTCCTTCATCGACGCGTAGTCGTCCTGACCCCGAACCGTTCTGATCTTAAATTTCCGGTATCCCTTTTTGTCCGGTTTCAGTCCGTCAAACACCACCATAGCGCCGACGGTGTCCACGCCGTTGGTGTTCGAAATATCATAGGCCTCCGCTCTGTATTCTCTGCCGTCATATTCTCCTATCTCATTCCCCAGTGAACGCTGCATGTGGGAGAGGACTTCCCATAATTCTCTGCCCAGCGTCTGCTTCCTTTCTATGGCAGCCGCCGCTCTCTCCTCTATGGTGTTCGCCATCTCTTCCGCGTCCTTGATCGCCATCTTCAGAAGCGCTCGCTTCTCTCCCCGTTCGGGTCTGATCAGTCTGACGACATGCCCCGCTTCATCGCTGAGATACTGTTCCAGACTCGCGCTGTCCGCCGGCAATTTGCTGACCAGTATTTCCTTCGGTATGCTGGCCATCCTGGTATAATGCTGCATGATAAATGCCGATATCATGGAGGCTTCATCTTCATCTACGGAGAATCGGACATCCAGGGCGTGAGATTCTCTGCCGATGAGCTTTCCTTCACGCACGCAGAAGATGGCCATAAATTTACCGGCCAGCGGCACCAGTATATCGGCGTCGCTGTTATGTCTCATAACGACGCGCTGGGTCTCTGCCAGCGCGTTCGCCGCTTCAATATAATCTCTGTAAGTGGCGGCTTCTTCATATTCCAGGGCTTCTGCCGCCTGCTTCATTTTAGCCTTGAGCCTGGAGATCACCGGCTGGTCGTGACCGTTCAGAAACTCCACCGCTCCGGCCACCGCTTCGTCATATTCTTCCTTTGATACCAGTCCCGTGCATATTCCCCTGCACTGTTTGATATGGTAATTCAGGCATGGTTTGAAGTCCTTCGGAAATGACGTCGCGGAGCATCGCTTGAGTTCAAAGCTCGTGTTCAGGAAATCCACGATGGTATTCACTGCGCCGGCGTCGCTGTAGGGTCCGAAATATTTGCCGCCATCCTTCTTTAGTGCCCGTGTCTTCAGCACTCTCGGGTACTCTTCATTCGTGACCTTGATATACGGATAGGTCTTGTCGTCCCGCAGCAGGATATTATATTTCGGCCTGTATTTCTTAATGAGATTGCACTCCAGTATCAGGGCCTCCATCTCGCTTCCCACGGTAATATACTCGAACTCCGAGATTTGGGAAACCATGCTCCTGACCTTTGGCGCCATGTTCTTCGAGGACTGGAAATACTGTCTCACTCTATTTCGCAGGTTAACAGCCTTGCCCACATAGATAATGTTGCCAAGTTTGTCTTTGTGCATATAAACTCCCGGTTTGGCCGGGAGTTTTTTAAGGTTTTCCTGTATATCGAACATCAGTTGTTCCTTTTGCGTTCCTGACGCCTCTTAGCCCTTCTCTTCCTGGCCGCTCTCTTTTCGGATCGGGTTAAGGCAGGTCGCTGCCTTGCGGAATTTGGATCCACAGGCCTTACCGTCCCTGCAGGTCTGACAGGTTCCGCAGGTCTGACTGGTTCCGCAGCTTTCGCGGTTTCCTGTCTCATCACTTCTGACAAAGGCGGCGCGATCGGTCTTCTGGAGCCCACCGGTTCTGCAGGCGCAAACGGTTTTGCAGGTTCTGCAGGCGCAAACGGCTCTGCAGGTTCCGCAGGCGCTGCCTGAGCCTTTGGTTTAGCCTTTTTCTTGGCTGCCGGCTTGGCCTTTTTCTTCGCCGCAGGTTTGCCTTTCTTCTTTCTCCTGGAGCGTCTGAGGATCGCTATGATTACGATGATCGCGAGCACAGCGGCCAGCGCCAGATACACAATCCAGGCGTATTCGTCCGCAATACCGATGTACGACAGCGGTCCGCCCTTTTCGACTTTATGGAGCGCGCAGATGTTACCTATGCCGACCAGCTCTCCCGCTTCATTGTACGCCTTCATGGTCCCCATGACCTGACCTTTTTTGATCGGCGCGACAGGTTCCTCTTCCTTCAGCTCCATCTCGGTCGTAATATTCTGCGCAGCGTCATAGCCTTTGTTGATGGTGATGTCCAGATCCTCTGTCAGGCCAACTTCAACTTTAGCCAGCGCACCGCGTTTGACTTTCTGCCGGGTCAGTACTTTCCCGCTTTTCTTCGCGATGTAATTATCGTAGTGTTCGAAACCATAATCCCAGAGTTTGATGGCATCACCGAATTTAGACAGGGCATCTGGAGCGTGCAGGATTACCGCGATGAGTTCCAGATCACCGCGCTTGGCGGCGCCAACGAAACAATTCCCGGCGGAACTGGTGTATCCCGTCTTGACTCCGGTGCAGCCCGTGTACTTCAATGGAATATTCTTGTCATCGATGCTGACCACACTGGTGGTATTCCACAGACAGGCGTTTGAGTTTTTGAGCTTTCTCGGCTTGGATTTATTCGTCTTTGGAATGGTGTGCTTGACCGTTCCCACGACCTCTCTGAATTCCTCGTGTTTCATCGCCTCTCTTGTGATATGGGCGAGATCATATGCCGTCGTGTAGTTCAGCGCGTTGGCTCTCTCGTTGAGCCCGTTCGGGTTTTTGAAGTTGGTATCTTCAGCGCCGCACTCCTTCGCTCTGGCATTCATCATCTTCGAGAATTCCTTCAGCGTTCCGCCTGCCTGGAGCCCCAGCACTTCCGCAGCGTCATTGCCCGATTCCAACATCATGCCGTACATCAGCTCGCGTACGGTCATCTTCTCACCGGGCTCCAAATCGATGATGGTTCCTCTGGTTTCGACCTTAGACGGCACCTTGACCACTTCATCCATGTCCAGCGTTTCGACAACCACCAGCGCGTTGAGTATTTTCGTAACACTGGCAGGTTCTCTCAGCTGATGAGCGTTCCTCTCATAGATGATGTCTCCGTTTCCACCGTTCATCAGCACGATGGAGCCGCCGCTAAGAGCCGGCACCTTGCTGTCATCGTAGGTTGCGGATGGCACGACCTCCTGTTTTGGCTGTCCTCCATCCTCTTCAGCAAAAGCAAAATACGGCGCTGATCCTGTCAGAATAAGCGCCGCAATCACTAACGTTGCGATAATGTTTCTGAAATGATTATTTGTTTTCATCTGCAAATTTCTTCATGAATTCGATCAGTGCGTCAACGCCTGCTTCAGGCATTGCGTTGTAGATCGATGCTCTCATTCCACCGATTGATCTGTGTCCGCCCAGGTTATGAAGTCCTGCAGCCTTTGCTTCTGCAACGAATTTCTTTTCGACATCGGTATCGCCAATAACGAATACAACATTCATCAGAGATCTGTCCTCAGCTCTGACAGGGCACTTGTAATATCCGCTGCCATCGATGTAATCGTACAGTTTCTGAGCCTTTGCCACGTTCTTCGCGTTCATGGCAGCCACTCCGCCGTTTCTCTTCAGATACTTGAATACTTCACCTGCAACGTAGATGGAGAATGTATTCGGAGTATTGTAAGCGGAATCGTTATCAGCGTGGATCTTATAGTCCAGATAGGTAGGGATATCCGCAGCGGCTTTGCCCAGCAGATCTTCTCTGATGATTACGATAGCGACTCCTGATGGAGCGATGTTCTTCTGTACGCCGGCCCAGATGATGCCGAACTTCGTAACATCCACTTCTTCGGAGAGGATGCAGGATGACATATCCGCTACGAGAGGCACATCTCCGGTATCCGGAATGTATGGGAAGTGCGTTCCGTAAATCGTGTTGTTGAAGCAGATATGTACATAGTCCGCGTCAGGTCTGATGTCGTCCTTCGTGATCTCCGGGATCCATGTGAATGTGTCGTCTTCTGATGAAGCGATAACCTTAGCGTCATATCCCATCTTGACGGCTTCTTTGTATGCTTTCTTAGCCCAGTTGCCTGTAAGCACGAAATCTATTTTCTTGGAGTTTACCGCCAGATTGAGCGGTACCATAGCGAACTGTAATGTTCCGCCACCCTGAATGAAGAGCACCTTGTAGTTGTCAGGTATGTTCATGATGTCTCTGAGGTCAGCTTCTGCGTCAGCGAGAATCGCCTTGAATTCAGCTGATCTGTGGGACATTTCCATTACTGATTCTCCGCATTCGTGGTAGTTCAGCAAATTATCAGCCACGTCTTTAATAACTTCTTCTGGCAGCATTGATGGTCCGGCTGAAAAATTATAAGCTCTTTCTTTCAATTTATTTTCCTCCTAATATAATGTATATTTTAATCTCTTTCGCGGCATGTCGCCACTCCGTTTATTATAGCATGTCATGGCGCAGAAATTCAACTCGCATATTGACTCTGTTTTTGTTATATTTAGGTTATGAAAAGAGAATTACCTTATTTTGAAATCAAAGATTCATTTGGCGGCAATCAGAACTGGTTTTTCGATCCGTGGATGCGCATCGGCGGCTGCGGCGCGCTGACCATGTGCGACCTGATGATCTACATGGCCGCCTTTCACCAAAAGCCCGAATGCTATCCGTACGACATCGCCAATCTCAGCAAAAAGGATTATCGCAGATTCGGCATGCTGATGAAACCGTACCTTAGGCCGAGGGAAACCGGTATCAAAGACCTGCCTACATTTATAGAAGGCGCCGAGTATTTCCTGCAGTACAGCGAAATCGAAGGCATCAGCTTCGAAGCTTTTGATGGTCACAGACCGTTAGACGAAGCAAAAGCCGCGGTCATCCGCTCTATAGACGCGGGACTTCCTGTCCCCATGCTTATGCTGAATCACACTGATCCCAAATTCGACTTTTTTGAGTGGCACTGGTTTCTTATCGTGGGCTATGAACAGACCGCCGGAAAACTGAACATCAAAACGGCCACCTATGGCAAGGCCCGGTGGCTGGATTTCGACGCGTTTTGGGAAACGGGACACGAAGAGCGCGGCGGTCTGGTGCTGGTGTCATGTGAATAACGGTTTTGATAATTATACCGATATATGTTAGAATGATTCCTGATACGAATATCGATCAATAATAACAATATATAAAGAGGTGACGTAAATGTACAACATAGGAACTTTTAACAAAATTTCACCTGTAGGTCTCAGCAAGCTCACAGATGACTATTCACTGGTGGAAGATCATAATGACGCTCACGGTATCATCCTGAGAAGTTATGACCTGCACGAGATGGATTTCTCTAAGGATCTTCTGGCTATCGGCAGAGCCGGCGCAGGCACCAACAATGTACCTGTAGACAGATGCTCCGAAGAAGGAATCGTCGTCTTCAATGCACCCGGCGCTAATGCGAACGCGGTCAAAGAGCTTTGCATTTGCGGCATGATCATGGCTGCCCGAAACGTTCCTGATGGAATCGCATGGGCGAAGACGCTGCAGGGAAGCGAAGGCGTTGGCAAGCAGATCGAAAAAGGCAAAGGCCAGTTCGCCGGAACAGAGATCATGGGTAAGACTCTGGGCATCATCGGCCTTGGCGCTATCGGCAGACTGGTTGCAGGCGCTGCGCTGGGCCTTGGCATGAAAGTCATCGGATACGACGCATTCCTGACTGACGCTGTCAAGCAGCAGCTGGATCCGGAAGTTGAAGTGGTAAGTGACCTTTCAGAGCTCTATCCGCAGTGTGACTACATCTCCATTCACGTTCCTGCAAATGACGCCACAAAAGGCATGATGAACGCGGAAGCTTTCGCGCAGATGAAAGACGGCGTTATGTTCATGAATTTCGCCAGAGATAAACTGATGAACGACGAAGATCTGCTGGCAGCTCTGGAGAGCGGCAAGATAGCTAAATACGTTACGGACTTTGCTGACGATGCTGTCCTCAATGCAGGTCATCCGGGAATCATCGTACTGCCGCATCTGGGTGCTTCATCCGCAGAGGCTGAAGACAACTGCGCGACTATGGCGGTTACACAGGTAATGGATTATCTCGAGAACGGCAACATCAAAAACTCTGTCAATATGCCGAACGTTTCTCTGGGCAAGAAAACAGGACCGAGAATTTCCGTAATCTGTAAGGAAAACGCCGCTTCAGACGTGCTCTTCAAGCTGAACGAGTTGGAACTCAAAAATGTTGCATCCGAAAAGCGCGGCGAATATGCATACATTCTGGCTGACCTGGAAGACAAGACCATCGACCTTAAGGTGGCCGGCGTCATCAGACAGAGAATCATCAAATAGTTGATTACAGATCATCAAAAGGCTGTTGCGTTGAAAGATCGCAGCAGCCTTTTTTATGTGAGGTTAAGACAATGGAGATATTTCAAGGAGTATTTCATTTCGAAATTTCAAGAGATATTTCGAAATGCCCTGTTTCCACCGATATTCTGATTTTTTAGTCGGCGCGGTGTAGTAAATTGTCAAAATCCCACCGGATGAGCCCAACATGAGGCTTTCCGGTGTAGTTTTCCCATGATTTGATCCATATGGCCAGAATAAACTACACCAAAAATGGCTCGGACCCGCATTATTAATTTTTGCAGGTGGAAAACGCCCGAATTAGATGTCCCTTCCATTGGGCTCTTCCATGGGGCTCCGCCCAAATCGGACACCGTCATCGACCCGACGAATATCTGCACCGGTCGTGCAGCACGCAGGTATCGCATTTAGGGTTGCGCGCCGTGCAGCAGTTCCGGCCGTGAAAGATCAACAGGTGGTGGGCTTCCGTCCACCTGTCATCCGGCAGGATCTCCATCAGTGCCTGCTCTGTCTGCAGGACTTCTTTGGAACCTGCGGTTTTGGCGGATGTATCCGTCTCCCCTTCTACAAGTCCAATTCTGTGGGATACTCTGAAGACATGCGTGTCCACCGCAATTTTCTGATGACCGAATCCCTCGGCCAGGATAACGTTAGCGGTTTTCCTGCCGACTCCGGGCAGAGCTACCAGTTCATCGTAGTCTTCGGGGACATTGCCGCCGTGTTTCTCGCAAAGGGCTTTGGCCAGATTGATGATGTTCTTTGATTTCGTCTTATACATGCCGATGGTTCTGATGATCTCCATCACATCTTCCTGACTGGCTTCTGCCAGATCCTTTGCCGTCGGATATCGGCGGAATAACTCCGGACTTACTTTATTAACGCTGACGTCTGTGGTCTGCGCGCTGAGCACCACACACACCGCCAGCTCAAAGACATTCATGTGGTCGAGAGCACACCCCGCCTCCGGGTATTCCGCCCTCAACAGATCCAGTATTTTCGACACGTCCTGTTTTCCGTGCTTTTTATTGCCCATTTTGTTGCCCATTTCTGCGGTATCCTTTTCTTCCGTTTTTGTTGACATTTTTATTATACATTTCTTGAAGGATTTTTGCGCCTTTAAAATCAGGAAATCATATCAACATTACTAATTTGCTGTCATGTTATTTATTTATCAAACAAATATGCGAATCCATGCCATCATACAGCGCGAGGAAACCTGCGTATTTTCCAATATTTATCGGTTTTTTACGGATTTTTCTGGATTTTCAGAATAACAAAAAAATAATTTTTGTTAAACTTTTTTGTTGCAAATCGCTAGAACTGTTTTATTTCAATGGTTTCAGCGATTATGTCATTTTAGTGCCCGATTTCTTGCATTAAAAATCGGACAAAAACTAGTTACATTTGCTTTTTTTTAGTGTAAAATGAAGGTGTTATAATATATCAATTTAATAAGATGGAGGTGTTTTATGGCCAAGTATTCACAGGTTGAACAGAATGGTCTGTTTGAACTTTCTGAAGAAGCCAGAGCGGAACTTCAATCTTCATCATACTACAATGAAGACCTGAAGCCGACGACGGTAGCAGAACGTAAATGGACCACGTACAACATCACGATGCTTTGGGTAGGTATGTCGATTTGTATCCCATCCCTCTCACTGTCATCCGGACTTATTGGCATGGGTGTATCCCCATGGCTGGCAGTTCTGAACGTTGCGCTGGGTAACGTACTCATCCTGATCCCGATCCAGTTGAACTCACAGATCGGTACTAAGTATGGTATTCCGTTCCCACTCTTCGCCAGACTGACATTCGGAAGCATCGGCGCACAGATACCTGCACTGCTGAGGGCACTCACCGCTTGCGGATGGTGTTCTGTACAGGCTTGGGTAGGCGGCGGCGCAGTCGGTGCTATCATCGGCGTATTCATTAAGAAATTCGCTGATCCTAACTGGATAATGAGCCTTCCTTCCTGGGGCGGCATGCAGCCGGCACAGGCAGGTCAGTTCATCGGTTACATCATCTTCATGCTGTTCATCGCATGGGTTGCTTACAACGGCATGGACAGAATCAAAATCGTTCAGGACATCGGCGGTCCTCTGCTTATCATCATCATGATCGCACTGCTGATCTGGTCCGCAACTATCGTTCCTGATGGAACTGGATTCTGGGGCGTAATGAGCCAGGGCAATGATGAAGCTCTGATCGAAGCTAGCGGAGGATTTGCTCTCGTATACCTCAGCGGCCTCATGGGCAACATCGCATTCTGGGCTACGATGGCACTGAATATTCCTGACTTCTCCAGATATGCGAGATCTCAGGGAGACCAGTTCAGAGGACAGCTCTTCGGTATGCCTCTTCCTATGGCATTCTGCGCATTCGTTGGTGCGTACTATGCTCAGGCTACTAAGATGGCATTCGGCGAAGCTATGTTCGACCCGACTGGTGTTCTGTATCACATCAACAACCCAATCGTAGTACTGATCGCAGCTATCGGTACTGTAGCTGCTACAATTACTACTTGCGTAGCTGCTAACGTAGTTGCTCCTGCAAACGGAATTTCCAACATTAACCCTAGGAAGATTACTTACAAGCATGGCGTTATCGTCACTGTGCTGTTCGCATTCTTCATTCTGCAGGCATGGTGGATCTATGGTTCAGGTGCGGCTTACTTCACTTGGATGAACGCTTATGGTACGATTCTGGCACCTATCGCTGCTATCTTTATCGCTGACTACTTCATCGTTAAGCATAAGAGAATCGATATCATGGCACTGTTCCAGGGTAAGGACGGCAGATACTGGTACTCCGGTGGTTGGAACTGGGCTGCAGTTATCGCATGGGTTGCAGCATTTATCCTGCCACTGCTGACTTACTTCGGCGCATCCGGTTCATTCTTCACATTCGTAAATTCCATCAACTACGTATGGTCATTCGTAGTCGGCTTCGTTGTTTACATCATCCTGATGAAGACAAGCATGGCTGGAAATTCAAACGTTTCAGAAGAAGAACACGAAGCATTCACTCAGAGAGCTTAATCACGGTAAGAACGTAACAACACTGTAACGAGACATGGTCTCAAATCCGTATAAAGTCTATTAAAACTTTATATAACCGCAAGAGCCTTTGAGACCCAAAGGCTCTTGCATTATCCAAACACTTTCTAATTTAAAGGAGGGACAATAATGGATTTATTAATTAAAGGCGGCAAAGTCGTAACAGCTACAAGTACATTCAAAGCTGACGTTGCTGTAACTAATGGTAAGATCTCAGCTATTGGAACCAACTTAAAGCCTGGCAAGAAGACTGAAGTTGTAGACGCTAAGGGCAAGTACATCCTGCCTGGCGCACTGGATGGACACACTCATATGGCAATGCCATTTGGCGGAACAATCTCAACTGACGACTACTTCACAGGAACCAGAGCTGCAGCCTGCGGTGGTACTACTACCATCTTTAACTTCGAAACTCAGGCGCCTGGACAGCCGATGATCGATCTGGTTAACGAGAAACTGGAACTGGCTGAAAAGCAGGGTCCTGCTATCGACTTCTCACTGCACGTAGGTGTTGGTGATGTAACGACTAAGGAAATGCTCTATGGCATGGACAAAGTTGTAGATGCTGGTATCACTTCATTTAAGGTATTCATGGTTTATGACTTCGGCGTAGACGATGGACAGTTCTACAGCACACTGACTCACGCTTCCGAAATCGGAGCACTGGTCGGCGTACACGCAGAGAACAACGATGTTAACAAGTTCCTGGTCAACAAGTATCTGGAAGAAGGTAAGGTAGAGCCTTGGTATCACTACATGTCCAAGTACGAAGCTGTTGCCGGCGAAGCAGATGAGAGAGCGATCAACCTGGCTAAGATGGCAGGCGCTCCTCTGTACATCGTTCACCTGGACAACGCACAGGGCGTTGCTGCAGTAGCAAAGGCAAGAGCAGAAGGTTATCCGATCTTCGCAGAAACTTGCCCTCAGTACCTGTACTTCACGAAGGAAGTTTACAAGAACGGCAGGAAAGAAGTCGGTCTGAGACCTCAGGACTTCGTATGCTCACCTCCAATGAAGGGCAAAGAATCCAAGGATGCTCTTTGGGAAGGTATCAAGACAGGCGTAGTTTCCACTCTGGCAACTGACCACTGTCCATTCCTCCAGAAGGAAAAGGATTGGGGTATCGTTCAGAAGGACGGCAAGACTCCTGGAAACTTCACTACAATTCCTAACGGATGTGCCGGCGTAGAAAACATGTATCCATTTATCCTTTCAGAAGCCAACAAGGGCAAGATCAGCTTCAACAAGGCTGTTGAAATCGCTGCTACTAACCCTGCTAAGCTGTTTGGTGTTGACTACTGCAAGGGCGCCATCGAAGTTGGTCTGGATGCAGATATCGTTATCTACGATCCTAAGAAGAACGTTACGATCAACAACAAGAAGAATCAGCACGGCGCACTCGACCACACTGTTTGGGAAGGTGTTGAATGCAAGGGATATCCATGCGCAGTATACAGCCATGGTAATCTGGTATTTGACGGCAAAGACTTCGTTGGTAAGCAGGGTGCCGGTAAGTTCGTTAAGCAGAAGAAGTTCAAGACAAAAGGCCCTCAGCTCTAATCTGAAAACGACGATTCACACAAAAGACCATAAAAAATCTGCTGCATTTCGCAGCAGATTTTTTTATTTATCATAGTAAGCAAAGAATACCCCCGTTTCTGCAAGCGGCTGGGATGAATTTGCATTGAATGGCTGCAGCCATTCAAAAATA
>JAUMVD010000083.1 GCA_030530285.1 Bacillota bacterium
AAACCCCGCATCAGCGGGGTTTTTAGCATTACCGTTTATTTGGATGGATTGACCGGGTTTATTTGAGATTCTCCGGATTCAGTCCTTCCAGTTCCGGCAGCACGAATATGCCGTCTTTTCGGATGAGGACGTCATCGAACCAGATCTCGCCGCCGCCGTACTCCGGCCTTTGGATCATGACCAGATCCCAGTGATTGGCGGAGGTGTTGCCGTTAGGGGCATCTTCATAACACATTCCCGGCGTCAGGTGGAAGGAACCGGCGATCTTTTCGTCAAAGAGGGTGTCCTTCATCGGATTCAGGATATACGGGTTGACCCCAAGGGCGAATTCGCCGAAATAACGGGCGCCTTCGTCTACGTCCAGCAGCTCGTTGATCTTGACGGTGTCGTTGGCCTTTGCGTCAACGATCTTACCGTCCTTCACTTCGAAGACGATATTTTCATAGGTGAAACCCTTTTCTTCCGAAGGGGTATTGTAGGAAATCACGCCGTTCATGGATTCGCGAACGGGAGCGGAGTACACTTCTCCGTCAGGAATGTTGCACTTGCCGTCGCACTTTACGGCTCCGATGCCTTTGATGGAGAAGGTCAGGTCCGTGCCGGGACCCAGGATGTGCACTTTATCGGTTTTGTTCATCAGGTCGACCAGCGGATCCATCGCGGCGCTCATCTTGTTATAGTCCAGCGTGCAGACGTCGAAATAGAAGTCTTCAAATTTCTCCAGACTGCTTCCCGCCAGCTGCGCCATGGAGTGGTTAGGGTATCGCAGAACCACCCATTTGGTTTCGTTGACTCTGTAGTCCAGAGTAGGCTGGGTCAGCATGCTGTACATGTTCATCTTATCCGACGGAACATCAGAAAGTTCAGAGGTGTTGCTGCCGGCGCGGATGGCGATGTAGGCCTGCATGCCTTTCATCTGGGCCAGAGATATCTCGTCCTTAAATCGAATCTGTTCTTCGGTGCATTCCAGCAGAATTTCACGGGTGATCTCAGAATCCCGGATCTCGCAGTATGGCAGACCTCCTCTGGAATATATGTTTTTGATCAACTGTCGCGCCAAAGGCTTGCAGCACTCGCCCTCATAATCGATGAGCACCTTTTCGCCCGGCTGCACATGACAGGAATAGTCGATTAATAAATCGGCAAGTTTTTTTACTCTTGGGTCCATGATTTTCTCCTTTGCTATATAAAAGTACTGTGGATATTATACCCCTAATGTGATATTTTTGTCATATGAAATACTATTTTATTCTGAATCCCGCATCAGGGAGCAAAAGCCATAAAAACGACGCTCTTTACGAGATTCGTGACGCGGCGCGCAAATACGACTTAGACTATGATGTCTACTTTACGAAAGCTGCCGGCGATGCCCGCAGTTTCGTCAGGCAGATCTGTCAGAACAATGAGGCCTCACCACAGCCGCAGCAGCTTCGCTTCATCGGATGGGGCGGTGACGGCACGCTGCATGAACTGGTGAACGGAGCCTTTGGTTATGATCATACCGAGATTGGAATCATACCTTACGGCACCGGAAATGATTATGTTAGAAACTACGGTGATCCCGGGGACTTCATGTCGCTGGAAAGCCAGATTCTGGGACAGAGCCGGCCCAGCGATCTGATCAGGTATGAGACGGAGTACGACGGCGCTGTGACAGAGGGCCTTTGCGTGAACATGTTCAACATCGGGTTTGACTGCAATGTGGTGGATATGACCGACAGAGTGAAAGCGCTGCCTTTGATGGGAGGTTCGGCGGCATATCTGGCGTCGATATTCATCACGCTGGCGGCAAAGCGGGAGACCGATCTTAAAATTGAGTACGGGGATGGTTCCGTGCGCAATGGCAAGGTGCTGTTGGCGTCCGTGGCCAACGGATGCTTTTGCGGCGGCGGGATCAAAGGGGTCCCGCGGGCGTCTCTTCGTGACGGGCTCATGGATGTCAGCGTCGTGAAGAGCGGCGTCACCAGGAGATTCTTCGTGCGGTTGTTTCCGAAATATCAGAAGGGAATACATCTGTCTGATCCTGAAATCAAACGCGTCATCGATTACAGACAGCAAAAAACTCTCACCATAACCGCGAATGATGAGAGTTTGAGACTGTGTGTCGATGGAGAAATCTCCACGCAAAAACGCGTGACCTTCAGCGTGATTCAGGACGCGTTTCGCTTTATTGTTCCCGCGTTATAGGGGTTAAAGATCCAGCGTTATCACATCTGATAATTCAACGAGCCCGTTGAGTCTGATTTCGGTGACTTCACCGGATTCCTTTGTAATTTCTGTATAGAGCGTTCCCGCCGGCTCTTTGAATGTCATCTTGTGAATGCCGTCAGGCAGATCCATAGATTTGACGAATGCTGCGGCGCTGGTGCCGGAAGCGCAGCTTCCCTCGAAGTAAGTGGTGTTCACATCCTTGACATAAACCACCGGAGTCATGGTGTCCGTTGCTTCGTCGATGAACATTACGCCCAGTGCCGGGATGTCTTCATCGATGGCATAAACAGCGTCCTTGATTTTGTTAAAGAGCTGTTCTTCCGCAGGGACATTCTTAAGCACCAGATGCGAAATACCATCCAGATCCACCAGCACGCTTGAGCCCAGTTCCGGGCATTCCTCCGCTACGCCCAGCTGTTCCGAAGAAAGCCGGATCGATTTTACAGGCAGCGGCATTTGGATCTTGGCGTCCTGATTGTCCGCATCGATCCAGGCGTGGAGAGGGTGGCTGCAGCCGCTTACGTTTACGTCGATTTCTTTTTTCGCCGGAAGTGCCTTTGTTGCTTCATAATATGCAAAGGCTCTGGAAGCGTTGCCGCAGAATTCCAGACCGGACATATTCATGGTATTGTCGCTTACGATGAAACCAACCTGTTCACCCTTGATTTCTTTATCGTAATTACCCTCGGTGAAGTTGATGTTATAGCCGTGTTTGAAATCTATATCCAGAACGAAATCAGCATACTTCTGATACTCGCTTACCGGTACCGGACTGAGAATAAAAATCGTCGTGTTGCCCGCAGGATTAGCAACGATAATGTCTAATTTATCCAACATGAAAACTCACCTCCGATTTAATAATATCATTTTCATATCTTGCGAACAACTCGAAACTCATGTATACTAATCTTCGTGTTACGGAAGCGTATCGAAGTGGTCATAACGAGCCGCACTCGAAAT
>JAUMVD010000044.1 GCA_030530285.1 Bacillota bacterium
AGATGCAGATACAGATACAGATATTGAACTGGAGGAACGGATGGCAGTAAAAGTGATAGATGTAAACGTAGGCGTATTCGATGAAAATAACAGAATCGCCGATGAAGTCCGCGAGAAAAATAAGGCAGACGGCACGTTCATGATCAACATCATGGCGTCCCCCGGAGCCGGCAAGACTACGACGCTGCTGCGGACGATCGACATGCTGAAAAATCCGGCGGATGCCGGCACAAAGCCTTTGCGCATCGGCGTGCTGGAGGCGGATATCGAGGCGACCGTCGACGCGGAAAAAATGGCGGATGCAGGCGTTGCGTCCATTCAGGTGCACACCGGAGGAGAGTGCGCCATGGACGCGTCCATGGTAAAACAGGCCCTCAGCGAATTCGATACTGAGGACCTGGATATACTCTTCATGGAAAACGTGGGGAATCTTGTTTGCACGGCGGAGCAGGACACCGGAGCCGATGTGAACGTGGAGATTTTGTCCATTCCGGAAGGCGATGATAAACCGCTGAAATACCCGCTCATGTTCACGGTATGCCAGTGCGTTTTGATCAACAAGATCGATACGCGCCAGTGGTTTGCGTTCGATGATGAAGCGGTGGTTCAGCGCATTCACAGACTGAATCCTGACGCCGCGGTATTTTTCGTATCCAGCAAAACCGGCGAAGGCTTTGACGCCTGGATCAGCTGGATCAGAAAGCAGCTGCGCTGATCTGCCGCGCCCCGATTCGCCGCGACCCCGACTCACCGCTGCAGGCACGGGCTATTTGTTGATGAGATACAGGCCGGCAAGGCATACTGCTACGCCGGCTATTTTTGTTGCCTTGATTGGCTCTTTGTAGAGAAGGAAGCCAACGATGATGAGCATGATGGCGAGTATGATGGACTTGACGATATAGCCGGTGTTGATATTCCAGCCAACTTTGTACATGAAGATACTGCCAAGTTCCAGACCCACTATGGCTACGCCCAGAACGAAGGTCGTCCAGTTGACGTTATGCCACTCCTGAATGATGTTGCCGCCTTTGGTTGACACTTCATAAAGTATGAAACAGACTGCGGCCCCTACAGTATAGGTGATGGTAAGTGAAGCGAAGGGGTCCAGCTGCCCCGGCAGGGATTTGCAGCTGATCTGGTAAAAAATATCGGCGCCGACGGCCAGCAGGATCGGCCATAACATACTCATAATAAACCTCCTTATGATAAATGGGGAAAACCTCCCTGGAAAAACTTCCCAGAAAAACCTCCTAGTGATAAACTGGTAAACTCTCTTAATGATAAAAAATGCCACCCGCTAAGGGTGGCAATCTCAAGCACTTTCATGAAATCGTACTCTGACTTCTCACGGGTGCATTGTAGCATACCTTCGGGTCATTGACAAGGACAAATCATGATCGATCATCCCGCAGGCTGGGCTCCGGTGGGAAGGCATCCCACGGCCGTCTTTCCATAATCTGCCGCCCTTCAGGGTGGGATACCGTGGGCAGATCTTCCATGGTCAGACATTCCATGGAAGTTTTTATGTTTATGCTGCCCTCATTTGGTCAGAGTCAAATTTATTTTTGAAATACCCAAAGTTTGTTGGTCAGTGTGAAAGTTTTTCTCATTTTACCAAAAGAGGAGCCTTTGCATCGTAATGAAATGGATATTTGAACCATTTGATCACGATTAGTAGCATTTAATGACAGTGTATGTATACATTTTCATGAATAAACATAGAAAACGCTTCTTTTTTTGGTCAGATTAGAATTTTATTTTTTCTGACCAAAACCTTTTGGTCAAACCAGAAAAATATTCTCATTTGACCAAAACGGCAAGTCAGCTGAGCGACACAGCACAGAGGAGATGCGCCACAGACAGTCAGCCAAGCGGCACAGCACAGAGGAGATGCGCCACGGCGCAGTGAAGTTACGGCACAGCGCAGAACATGCGGGCACATCTTGATACCGCAGACATATCGTGCTATAATGGTCGCGACAATAAGCAAGGGGAGCGATAGCTGAGAGTTCGGGAGATGCCGGGTGAGCCGGGAGATTCCGAAGACCCTCATTACCTGATCCGGATAATGCCGGCGCAGGGAAGCAGAATACCAGAAGATTCTGAAGCGCTCCGTTTTCATGTGGGCGCTTTTTATATGCCCAGGTGTATATGCCCAGAAAGGTGTATATGCCAAGAAAAGCATCCACGCCCAGGAAAGGAGAAACGATTATGGAAGCAAGTGTAGCGATTCAATCATTGCCGCAGGTGCAGGACGACGAGGAACTCTGCCGCATCGTAGATGAGGTCATCGCGTATATCGCGCAGCAGGGCTACAATTATTACGTTGGACCGTTTGAGACCACCATCGAGGGTCCTTACGATGAGCTAATGGACATTGTCAAGGAGTGTCAGCACATCGCGATCAAGGCCGGCGCGCCGGCGGTGGCGTCGTATGTTAAGATCAGTTACAAGCCGGAGGGTGAGGTACTGAGCATTGAAAAGAAAATCGGCAAATATCACGAATAATATCTACCCGGGTCTTATGATCCTGGCAATACTCATCCTGTGGGAGTGCCTGTCGATTTTTGAGATCGTGCCAAGCTTCATGCTGCCGACGCCTCAGGATACGGTCATGGCATTCATAGACGACTTCCCGCTGCTGATGTCGCATATGAAGGTGACATTGATTGAGACGCTGGTGGGGACGGTTACTGGCATATGCATTGGGTTCCTCTCCGCATGTCTGATGGACAGGTGGGACGCCGCGTACAAAGCTATGTATCCGCTGATTGTCATCACCCAGACCATACCTGCAGTCGCCATAGCGCCGCTGCTGGTTTTGTGGTTCGGCTATCAGATGATGCCTAAGGTGGTCCTGATCGTGCTGATCACATTCTTTCCTATCGTGATCGGCGTGCTGGACGGCTTCAGGTCGGCGGACAAAGACGCCATCAACCTGCTGAGGGCCATGGGCGCCAGCAGATGGCAGATCTTCCGGCACATCAAGTTCCCGAGCGCCTTGCCTAATTTCTTCTCCGGGCTGCGCATCACCGTAGCATACGCTGTGGTCGGCGCGGTGCTGGCGGAGTGGCTGGGCGGATTCGCAGGCCTCGGAGTATATATGACCAGGGTCAAGAAATCATTTGCATACGATAAAATGTTCGCGGTAATCTTTTTGATTTCCATCATCAGCCTGCTGCTCATATGGCTGGTGAATGTGCTGCAGAAAAAATGCATGCCGTGGGACAATATCGAAGATTCAAGCAATACACAGAAATAGAAGAAAAGAGGACAATTATGAAAAAGAAATTACTCGCAATAATTATGGGCGCGTTCATGTGCTGCTTTGCGCTGGCAGGCTGCGGCGGCTCTGACAGCGAAAGCGCGGACAGCGGTGAGGCTGCGGATTCAGGGCTGACGCCGGTTACTTTCGTACTGGACTGGACGCCAAACACCAATCATACAGGAGTGTATGTAGCGCAGGCAAAGGGCTACTTCGAAGAGGCCGGACTGGACGTGGAGATCGTGCAGCCGCCTGATGACGGCGCGGAAGCAATGGTAGGTTCCGGCAAGGCCCAGTTCGGAGTGTCATTCCAGGATTATCTGGTTCCTGCCTTTGCGGGAAAAGAAAAGACAATGCCGATCACAGCTGTCGCCGCCATCCTGCAGCACAACCTGTCAGGAATCATGTCGGCATCGGATAAGGGAATCACCAGACCGAAAGACATGGAAGGCCACTCATACGCCACTTGGGAGCTGCCGATCGAACAGGCGATTCTCAAGGACTGCGTTGAGAAAGACGGAGGAGACTTCAGCAAGGTAGAGCTCATTCCGGAGACCATCGACGATGAAGTTTCCGCCCTGAAAGCCGACCAGGTGGACAGCATCTGGGTTTACTACGGATGGGCCGGCGTGAACGCGGAGACCAAGGATTTCCCTATCAACTACTTTGCGTTTAAGGATATCAATGACGCGTTCGACTACTACTCACCGGTCATCATCGCCAATGACGATTTCCTGGAAAGCGATCCGGATACCGCCAAGGCGTTCCTCGCAGCCGTAAGCAAAGGCTACGAATTCGCCATCGAGAATCCGGCTGAAGCGGCAGATATCCTGATTAAAGCCAACCCTGAGATCGACGGCGATCTGGTCAAGGCAAGCCAGGAGTATCTGACGGACGAGTATAAGGCGGAAGCCAAACAGTGGGGCGTGATCGATAAGGCGCGCTGGAACAAGTTCTACGAATTTATCAACGAGGAAGGACTGGCAGAGGATACGATTCCTGCAGACGTAGGGTTCACTAACGACTACCTGCCGCAGTAGGATCATCAAGAAACGGAATCATCACGGAGCGGAGAGAATGGCTCATAAACTGGAAACAAAAAATCTCACCATGAAGTTCGCAGACAGGACGATCATCAGCGATATCTCTATCGCAGTGGATCAGGGAGAACTGGTAAGCCTGCTGGGCGTATCCGGCAGCGGCAAAACGACCCTGTTCAACTGCATCGCGGGGATATATACGCCTGTTTGCGGAAGTGTTATACTGGATGGGGAAGATATCACTGGCAAAACCGGCTACCTTAGCTATATGCTCCAGAAAGATCTGCTGCTGCCATATAAGACCATCGAGGATAATGTGGCGCTGCCTTTGATCATACGCGGGGCAGCTAAGAATGAAGCCAGAGCGGCAGCCAGAGAGCACTTTGCCCAGTTTGGCCTCGAAGGAACGGAGAAGATGTATCCCAAACAGCTTTCGGGAGGGATGCGGCAGAGAGCGGCGCTTCTCAGAACCTATCTGTTCTCGGATAATGTGGCGCTGCTTGACGAGCCGTTTTCGGCGCTGGATACCATCACGAAGAGCAAAATCCACAAGTGGTATCTGGACGTCATGGATGAGATCAAACTCACCACCGTATTCATCACCCACGACATCAATGAGGCCATACTTCTGTCTGACCGCATATACATCATGAGCGGAAAGCCGGGCGTCATCAGCTCGCAGATACGGATCGCCCAGCCCAGAAACCAAAGGCAGGGCTTTGACCTTTCGGATGAATTCATGGAGTATAAGCGTCAGATCATCGAGCTGCTTGGAGATAGCGATTCGCCGGAGGTGAGAGAAAATGGATGATAAATGCAAAAGCTGCGTGGACTGCGGAATGTACAGCTGCGACTTTCAGAACAAGAAATACCCTGAGGTTTGTGTGAGCCGGGACGAAGTGAACGAGAATCTGATTATGTGCGCGCTGGACGAGTATGAAACAGCAGAAAATAACCGCATCATGATGACGGCTGCCGGGATCGAACACGAATATTACTGCCGCATGAGCAGGGTGGAAGAAACGGTGGAATTCGCCAGCCGCATGGGATACAGCAAAATCGGCATCGCCACATGCATAGGTCTCATCAAAGAGTCACGCGTCCTGGCAAAGATCCTCAGGGACCACGGATTCGAAGTATACGCAGTAGCCTGTAAGGTGGGCGGCGTGGACAAGACGAATCTGGGGATCCCGGAAGAGTACAAGGAAGTCGGACCGAATATCTGTAATCCCATTTCCCAGGCGATGATACTCAACGAGAAGAAGACGGATATGAATATCGTCATGGGGCTTTGCGTGGGACACGACATGCTGTTTTACCAGTACGCGGAAGCGCCGACCACGACGCTGGTGGTCAAGGACAGAGTGACGGGGCATAACCCTGCGGCGGTTCTGTATACGGCGGATTCGTATTATAAGAAAAAGCTCTGACAGATACAGGGCACGGGATCAAATCGATAAGACGAGCGGTACCACAAACGGCACCGACATGGATGTCACGAAGCCCGTGATAAAGGAATATACAGTCGTGCTGCCGTTCGTCGATTGTTCGACGATAGGCAGGCACACATCCATGCAGGTGGATGCGGGAAGCGAAAGACACTCCACGTAGCCGATGCGTTTGGCCACGAGAGGCACGAAAACGATCCCGAACAGCTCCCGCATGATATTGTGCATGAAAGATATGGCGCCGGCGGCTTCATGGCCGGCGTCTATTATTATGCTGGCAGCCAGGGAATACCAGGCAAAACCTCCGCCAACCGCCAGGCTTTCGTTCAGCGCCAGAGGCAGTATGAACATGCACAGCACCGAACCGACGAGGGTACCGAGCATCAGGGCGAAAGGGATGATCAAGATCTTCAGGCCGACGCGGCGGATATCCGTGAAAACCTTGCCTTCAAGCCCCAGATCGAGGCCAACGAAAACAAGCAGTACGCAAAGGCCGATGGTGATCATCAGACTGCTGGTGGAGGCCAGCGTCTCTTGGCCGAACATTCCCAGCAAAATGAAGTAGCCGCTGGAAATACCGATGGCAACACAGATGAGAATCAGCAGCGTCATTCTGTCGATGCCGCGGCTGACCTTTGTCTCCTCATCGCCGGACGGAGCGGCGCCGGAGGAGCCTTCGGCCGAATCGGCAGAAGCCGAAGCCTTTGCGAGACCATAACGGTCAAGCCCGATGATGATGCGGGCGAAATGGACTGCAATCAGAGAAAATATCAATACGATAACGGTAAAAATAAGGGCATATAGACCGTAGGAATCCAGGTTTTTGACCACGTCCTCGTTGGATCCCACGCGGACGCCCATAAAGAACACGAGGAAAAGTACCGACAGGGTCTGCGCCTTGCCGAACCAGTTGAGTCTGTCTTTGTATTTCCTGAGGGGTATGGCGATTATGTATCCCATGACACATATGGCCAGATACAGCAGCGCGCTTGACATAGTGAAATACCTCCTAAGATTAACCAAGTCAATCGTAACAAAAACTCATATATTTCTCAACGGTAAAATGTGATAGAATGGAGCCATGGAAAAAGAAAGAATACACGAAATCGTAAAAAAACAGAGGGCATATTTCAACACCGGCATCACCCTGGATGTGGGATACCGCAAGGCCGCTCTGAAAAAACTCAGAAAAGCGATCAAAAAGCATGAAGACAGGTTGTCGGCGGCCCTCAAGGCAGATCTGGGCAAGTCGGCCACCGAAAGTTTCATGTGCGAGATCGGGATCACTTACAGCGAGATATCATACATGCAAAGGCACGTGCGGCTGCTTGCCATGGACAAGTACGTTCTGACTCCTATGGCGCAGTTTCACTCCACCAGCTTCGTCAGGCCCATGCCTCACGGTGTGACCCTGATCATGAGCCCGTGGAATTATCCGGTGCTTTTGACGCTGGAGCCTTTGGTTGACGCCATCGCGGCGGGGAATACCGTCATCATTAAGCCAAGCGCGTATTCGCCGTATACCAGTGATGTGATCAGAGAGCTGATCGAGGAGACCTTTGATCCTTCTTATGTTGCGGTCATCACAGGCGGCAGGGAAGAGAACACGTATCTGCTGGATGAAAAGTTTGATCATATTTTCTTTACCGGCAGCAAGGAAGTGGGACGGACGGTCATGGCAAAGGCCTCGGAGCATCTCTGCCCGGTTACGCTGGAACTCGGGGGCAAGAGTCCGTGCATCGTAGGCAAGACGGCGGACGTAGAGCTTGCCGCTAGGAGGATCGTCTTCGGCAAGTTCCTGAACTGCGGTCAGACCTGCGTGGCTCCGGATTATATCCTGTGTCACCCTGAGATCAAGGACAGCTTCATTGAAGCGGTGATTCATGAGATCAAGAAGCAGTATGGCGAGAACTATCTCGAAAACGAAGACTACGGCAAGATTGTCTCCCGCAAGCATTTCGACAGGATTTGCGGGCTGATCAACCAGGATAAGGTGGTTTACGGAGGCGGCAGCAACGAAGAAACGATCCAGATCGAGCCTACGGTGATGGATCGGGTCACATTTGACGATGCCGTGATGCAGGAAGAGATTTTCGGCCCTGTGATGCCGATCCTGAAGTATAAGGACAGAAAAGAAGTGATCGATATCATCAATTCACGCCCAAGACCACTGGCGCTTTACGTGTTCACCGGCGAGAAGGAGTTCGCCGATGAGATCATGAGCCGGTGCGCCTTCGGCGGCGGATGCATCAACGATACGATCATACACATCGCCACCAGCCACATGGGCTTCGGCGGCAACGGAGAAAGCGGCATGGGAGCCTACCACGGCAAGGCGGGATTCGATGAATTCTCCACCCGCAAAAGCATCGTAGATAAGAAGACGTGGCTCGACCTGCCGATGAGATACCAGCCATATAATATTGTGAACGAGAAATTACTGAAGATATTCCTGAGATAAATGACAGATAAGCCAGACATACAAACAGTGATCAGAATAGCGGGCGCATACGTCGCCTGGGTGATGGGATCGGGATTTGCCACCGGGCAGGAGATCCTGCAGTTCTTTACCAGCTATGGTTACCGCAGCTTCCCGCTCATCGCCATGAATCTTATCGGGTTTTTGATTATCGGCCCCATGATCCTCGAAGCGGGCCGGATGCACAGGGATATCGAAGGGCACAGTCACTTCCAGTATTTTTGCGGCAGGAAACTGGGCGTGTTTTACGATTGGTTTCTGCCGGCCAGCATGTTTGCTGGCATGGTGATCCTAATCTCAGGATCGGGCGCCACGCTAGAAGAGTATTACGGCGTGAACCACTTCGTGGGGGCGCTGATTATGGCGGCGGCCGCGCTGACGGCGTATATCGTGGGATTTCAGCGGTTCGTCAGAGTCGTTTCCTTTATCGGACCGACGATCATCGCGTTCACGTTATTCGTCGGCATCGTCACGATAGTCAGAGATTTTGACGGCCTGGCGGTGGTGAACGACTATCCGCAGCAGATGGAAGCCAAGCAGCCCGTGCCGTGGGCGTGGCTTTCGGGGCTTTTGTATATCTCCTATAACCTGAGCGGCGGGTCGAAATATTACACCGCCCTGGGAGGCACCGCCGGCAAAGCCAGAGAAGCGTTTTGGGGAGCCATCGTGGGGACCATCGCGCTGATGGCCGCGATCCTTCTGATGAACAGCGCCATGCTGACCGACATCGGAAACACCGCGGTGCAGCAGGTACCGACGCTGTACCTGACGAAAAAGATCTCATACTCGCTCGGCGCGGTATTCAGCATCATTCTGATCATGGGCATCTTTTCGTCCTGCAGCGCGATGCTGTGGACCGTAAGTGAGCGGTTCGTCAAACAGGGCAGCCGCAAAAGCTATATTTTCGCCGCTTGCCTTTGTGTGGCGGCATTTCTGCTGGGGCTTTTGCCTTTCGCGGAGCTCGTTGGAAAAATCTATACCGTACTTGGATATATCGGCCTGATCTTCGCCGCGTGCGTGATCTATAAGCGCATCAGTCTGGCGAAGCAAAGGCGTGGAAAGAAAGAATGATAGGAACTTTAGTCAATACAGGAACGATCATCGCAGGAAGCCTCATCGGCGGACTGTTCAAAAAGATCATGAGTGAGAGGGTCAACAAGACTCTGTTTATCGCCATGGGACTGGCGGCCTTTGGTCTGGGCATCAATACGGTGGTGCAGAACATGCCGGACAGCACATTCCCCGTCTTATTCATTGTCAGCCTGGCGCTGGGCGGAGCCATAGGCACTTTGCTGGATCTGGACGGCAGGGTCTCGCGGCTGACATCCAAACGGTCAGACGGAGGTAAGCTGGGCGAGGGAATCGTGACCGGAAGCCTGTTATTCTGCGTGGGGACGCTGTCGATTCTCGGCCCGGTGCAAAGCGCTTTGTATCAGGATCACACATTCCTGTTCACCAACGCGACGCTGGATCTGGTGACGTCTATGGTGCTGGCGTCCACGTACGGCGTGGGCATGATGCTGTCAGCGGTGATTCTGTTTTGCTGGCAGGGCGGCATCTACGCTCTCACTATGCTGATCGGTAACTTTATAACGGATACGATGATGTGCGAACTGGGCATCGTTGGCGGATTTCTGATCGCCATGTCGGGACTGGGAATCCTGGAAATCAAGGATTGCAAGACCCTCAATTTCCTGCCGGCACTGTTCATACCGCCGATTTGGTGCCTCATATACGCGCAGTTTTAGATATTGCTGCAAATGGATCTTTGGGATGGAACGAAATGAAAACGAACGGACTCACAAATTTTTTGTTTTCTCACGCTTCCGCAAAGCCCGCGTCCTTTCACACGCCGGGGCATAAAGGAGCGAAATTCTATAAGAGGAACGGATTCGGCAAGTTCATCAAGAACGCCGCCGATTACGATATCGCGGAGATTCCCGGGGCGGATACGCTGTTTATGGCGGAGGGCGTCATCGAGGAAACCCAGGAGAAATACAGTGATCTGTATGAAGCGGAGAGATCATATCTGCTGATAAACGGGACGGGAAGCGGTCTTATCGCGGCTGTCCTGGCCACAGTGCCCGAAGGCGGCAAACTGATCATGGCCAGGAACTGTCATAAGGCCGTTTTTGATGCGCTGGACATGGGTGCCATAAAACCGATTTATGTATACCCAGATATGATCGATCAATACGGCATCCCCGGAGCCATTTCCCCGGAAGAAATCGAGCAGATCCTGGAAGCAAACCCAGACGCGTCGGCGGTCATACTGTCCAGCCCCAATGAATCGGGGATCTGCAGCGACATCAAGGCGATCTCCTGCATCGTGCATAACTACGGCAAAGTCCTGATCGTCGACCAGTCCTACGGCGCGCATCTGAAATTCTTTAGCAGCTTCGGGTTAAGACGGCCGATCATCTCCAGGCCCGGCGGAGGCAAGGTGGCATCGGTGGATGTTCGCAAAGGCGCCGAGGCCCAGGCCGAATACTACAAAAACCACGGGACGGGTCAGAGCCTCGGGGAAAAGGGCTGGAAGTGGAACATGCCGCTGCCCGCAGAAGAATGCGGAGCCGATATCGTCGTCAACGGGACTTACGCTACTTTGGGATCTCTCAAGCAGAGCGGGGTCATGAATGTCATGGCGGAAGCGTTTTCGGAAGCGGGAGGCCATATTGCCGAGGTGGACAGCGGCTATCTGGTGGAGGATCCGACCAGTGAATTTGCAAAAGACCACACGAAATACCGCGTGGATATATCCCTCCTGGAGGACAGACTTCGGGCGGTACAGAGCTCCGATCCATCCTATCTGCTGATGGGCTCACTGGACGTGAACGCCGAGATCCTCGACCGGCACGGCCGGAAGCTGTTTGCCGAGTGGAGGCGCAATATCATTTGGTTTTACAGAAAGGCCGCGACGATCCCTGAGCTGCGGGTGGTGATGATCGAAGCAGAAGAAAAATCCATCATCGCGGAAGCGGCGGACAAGTCCATCAAGAAGCTAAAGAAAATGCCGTGGATCCGGGACACCAAATTCGGTGAGACCGAAGAACCCAGAAGGCAGAGCGGATCCCTGGACGCCACCAAGATCATTATCGAGCTGAGCGCTTACAACATCGATGGCGAGCAGCTGGAAAAGATGCTCAATGATAAGGGGATTTACCCGGAATATTCATTCGGCAAATACGTCGTGTGCGTGACGGGCATCGGAAACCGCCGCAAAGACTATAAGCGTTTGTACAAGGCCCTGGGAGAGATCGCCTACGCCAACAGGGGGTCCCTCATCAAACTCGCCCACGACGAGCGAATCGAACACGACGAAACACCGGAACTTCCGGAGCGTATCGAAGGGAACGGTGCCAATGGAAACGGTGCCGAAGAACGGTTCTGATTGATACTTTCGCGTATTTTGACACATGGCAAGCAAAAGTGCTTGACAGCATGAAGGGTTTGTCGTATACTATCAAGGTGCGCGAGATTCTGTCAAGTGATAGTGCTTGTCAGACATCGCGAGTCCGGCGAAACCGGCACGTTGAGATTATTCGGAGTCGACATGATGAAGATCGATGAGATTACCAGACAGAGTCTGCTATATGATTTTTACGGGGCGCTTTTGACAGACCGTCAGCGGGAGGTCATGGAACTCTACCACGAAGAGAATCTGAGCCTGGCTGAGATCGCGGCGGAGATGGAGATCAGCAGGCAGGGGGTGCACGACGCCCTTAAGAAAGCCGAGAAGGCGCTGGATGGCTACGAACAGAAACTGGGGCTCGTAGACAAATTCCAGCAGACCAGCAGATCGATCCAGGAGATCGACAGGCGAATCGATGACATCATCGGCGGTCCGGAGGTTACCGGCAAACTGGCCGGAGAACTGAAAGAAATCAAATCCATCATTGATGATATAGATAATTGATACAGATCTTTGATCTAGATAATTAAAGGAGCGATTATATGGCTTTTGAAGGATTATCGGATAAACTGCAGGGAGTCTTTAAGGGACTTAAGGGCAAAGGCAGTCTTACGGAAGCTGATATCAACGCCGCTATGCGTGAAGTCAAGCTGGCGCTTTTGGAAGCTGACGTAAACTTCAAAGTGGTCAAGGAATTCGTCGCCAGCGTGAAAGAAAAGTCACTGGGCGAAGAGGTGATGGCCAGCCTCACTCCTGCGCAGCAGGTCATAAAAATAGTAAACGAAGAGCTCATCGAGCTGATGGGAGGAACCAGCAGCAAGCTCACTTACTCACCAAAGGGCTTCACGGTATACCTGATGGTGGGTCTGCAGGGTACAGGTAAGACCACCACCTGCGGCAAACTGGCAAACTGGCTTAAGAAAAACGGCAAGAAACCGATGCTTTGCGCATGCGATATCTACAGGCCCGCGGCTATCGATCAGCTGGAAGTCGTAGGCGCCAGCGTGGACGTTCCTGTCTTTACCATGAGAGACAGCAAGGACCCCGCCAAGATCGCAAAGGCCGCCATGAAAGAGGCTGAGATCAAAGGCTACAACGTCCTGATCGTGGATACGGCCGGCCGTCTGCAGATAGACGAAGCCCTCATGGACGAGCTCAAAGTCCTCAAGAAAGAAATCAAGCCGCACGAGATTCTTCTCGTCGTCGACGCACTGACCGGTCAGGACGCCGTCAATGCGGCGGAAGGCTTCAATGAAGCCCTGGGAATCGACGGCATCATCATGACGAAGATGGACGGCGATTCCAGAGGCGGAGCGGCTCTCAGCGCGAAGAAAGTAACGGGAAGACCTGTCAAGTTCGTCGGTATGGGCGAGAAGATGGACGAACTCAGCGAGTTCCATCCGGAGCGTATGGCCAGCAGAATTCTGGGAATGGGCGACATGCTCTCCCTCATCGAAAAGGCGCAGGAGGATTACGATGAGCAAAAGGCCATCGAAATGGAAAAGAAAATCCGAAAGAACAAATTCACTCTGGAGGATTTCCTGGAACAGATGGGCCAGATCAAAAAGATGGGCGGCATCAGCAAAATGCTGGATATGCTGCCCGGCATGAGCAATAACAAGAATGTGAACCTGGAGCAGAGCGAGCGTGAGTTCGTAGCTTTCGAGGCGATAATACAATCGATGACAAAGGCTGAGAGAGAAAACCCACAGATACTCAACGCCAGCAGAAGGCGCAGGATTGCAGCTGGATCGGGACAACCCGTCCAGAAGATAAATCAATTGATCAAGAGATACGAGGAATCACGTAAGATGATGAAATCCATGATGAGCCCTCGTGGAAACGCTAAACTCAATAGAATGTTCGGGGGACTCAGATAAAACCCCAGCAGATAACGAAGGAGGAAAAGAAAGAATGGTTAAAATCAGATTGAAGAGAATGGGAGCTCACAAGAAGCCTTTTTACAGGGTAGTCGTAGCTGATTCAAGAACACCTAGAGACGGCAGATTTATCGAGGAACTGGGATATTACGCTCCTCTGAAGGATCCTGTAGAAATCAAGATCAACGAAGAGTCAGCCAAGAAGTGGCTTGAAACGGGAGCTCAGCCTACAGATACAGTAAAGAAACTGTTCAAGCAGGTCGGAATCATTTAAGAAAGCGGTGATCCTAATGACAGAATTAGTGAGTGCAATTGCAAAGTCACTAGTTGAACACCCGGAAGCTGTCGAGGTTTCAGAATCAGAGTCCAACGGCACTACGGTCATACAGCTCAAGGTCGCCGATGACGACATGGGCAAGGTTATTGGAAAACAGGGAAGGATCGCAAAAGCCATCAGGACAGTGGTAAAAGCAGCAGCAACGAAAGCCAACACTAAAGTAGTGGTGGAAATAGTTCAATAGAGACAACAAGCAATCAAGGGTAACCTGCCGGCGGGACGAAGTCGCCAGCAGGTCACCCATTTTATTTAGTGGGAAAATGGAAAAGATATTAATTGGGAAAATCACCAGCGCAGTGGGCCTCAGAGGTGAGGTGAAAATCTACAACTATTCGGACAGCCCGGACATCTACAGTACAGCGGGCGCCGTTTACGTGAACGACGACCTCATGAACGTGAAGTCCGTGCGCACACAGAAGAACATGGTCGTGCTGGGCCTCGAAGGCATTGCCGACCGCGACGCCGCAGAAAAACTCAGAGGCAGAGAAGTCTTCGTTACAGAGGACGACCTGCCGGAGCTGCCAGAGGGTCAGTACTACATCAGAGACCTGATCGGCATGGAAGTGCTGGACAGCGAAAGCGGCGAGACGATAGGCACAGTCCGTGACGTGATACAGAACACAGCCCAGGATATTTTTGACGTGAAAACAACGGAGGGGAAACAGGTTCTCATACCGAAGGTCCCTGAATTTATCATAGATATCAGCCTCGAGAAGAAACAGATTCTCGTGAAGCTGATCGAGGGAATGAGAGAATGAAGATAGACGTACTTACATTATTTCCGGAGATGTTCGTACCGGTCCAGACCAGCATGCTGGGCAGGGCAGAGGAAAAGGGAATCCTAGAGATCACCCTCACGGACATACGGGAGTTCAGCAACAATAAACACAGAAAAACCGACGATTATCCTTTCGGAGGCGGAGGCGGCATGGTCATGATGCCGGACCCGATCTTCGGCGCCCTGGAGCACATCGGGGCAAAGGGCAAGAAGATCCTCTACATGTCCCCGAGAGGCAAAGTCTTGGATCAGGACAAGGTGATGGAGCTTGCCGGCCTGGATGAACTAGTCATCCTGTGCGGCCATTACGAAGGCGTGGACCAGCGTGTGCTGGACTACTGGGAAGCGGAGGAAGTTTCCATAGGCGATTACGTCCTCACGGGAGGAGAGCTTCCGGCAATGGTGCTCATCGACTCCGTAGCCAGACTCCTGCCGGGGGTTTTGGGCAATGAAGATTCCGCCATGCAGGAGTCCATCTATTCCGGGCTTTTGGAATATCCTCAGTACACCCAGCCGCGAGAATACCGCGGGATGCAGGTGCCGGAGGTGCTGCTGAACGGCAATCATAAACTTATCGAAGAGTGGAAGTTTAAGCAGTCACTGCTCATCACCCGCGAGCGAAGGCCGGACCTGTTCGAGGCATTCATCCGCGACAGAGAGTCATTCACAAAAGCAGAAAAAAAGATCATCGACGAGATCCTGCAGGACTAGATCCTCGATGATCTTTTTATTTGTGTACATTCTCTGCGCTGGCAGCTTGCTGGATTGTGAAGCGTCACAGACCGGTGGATCTTGGAAGAAGAACCGCACAGCAATACTTTTCCAAAGGAGGACGCCCGATATTTGTAAAAAGCGGAGCCGTGGACTCTTTTTCCAACGGATGATGGGATGACATGCGTTGAATCTTTGGAAAATCCAGCCACGCCATGAAGCACTCCAATGCGCTGCCGTAATCGCCAAGTTTGGTTACTGTCACGGCCGTTCCACCGACATTTTTGTTGTTGGCGTATTCGATTATGTAGCCCGTGTCCTCAACCAGTTCTGTTTCACCATCATGAATACAACTTCGCGTGTTCATTATTTCGTTGCGTTGGTCTTTCTGGATAAAGTAGTTCTGTGTATGCCAAGGACGTCTGCAGCAACACTTTTGTTTGGTAATAATTCCAAAGCTTTTTCTAACAAGGCAATCTCCATTTTGTCTTGGGCGTCTTTTAATGGTATTATTTTGTTTATCTTAATTTCAATAGCATTTTCATCTACGTCTAAATTGGTTGAGTCATCCAAGATTGTCGCAGGGAGATCATCAGGAGTAATGATCTGAGAGGAGGATGTTACAACAAGTCTTTCAATCATATTTTCGAGTTCACGGATGTTGCCCGGCCAAGGAGCATTGACTATGAGCGCCATGGCTTCACGACTGATATGTTTGTTCTTATTATACTTATTACAAAAAGCACTGAGAAATTCGTTCACCAAATGAGGTATCTCTGAGCGCCGTTCTCTAAGCGGAGGAATGTAGAGCGGAACTACATTTAATCGGTAATAGAGATCTTCCCTAAACCTCCCACTTTTAACCATCTGAGAGAGATTCTGGTTGGTTGCTGCAATTATTCGTATATTTGCAGTGCGAGGCGCAACGGAACCGATAGCATAATATGATTTGGTTTGAATCAAATCTAATAGTTTAACCTGCATATTGAGCGGAAGTTCACCAATCTCATCGAGAAACAAAGTGCCTCCTTCGGCAGAAGCCACAAGACCTGCTTTGCCTTGTTGAAGAGCTCCTGTAAAAGCTCCCTTTTCATAACCAAACAGTTCAGATTCGATAAGGCTATCCGGGATTGCTCCGCAGTTTACTTTAACAAATGGACCGGCCTTGTTGACGCTGGTATCATGTATGTTTCTTGCCATTACGTCCTTGCCGACGCCTGTTTCGCCTTCGATTAGAACAGTCGAGTTGACAGCAGTAATTTGCATTACTGTATTAAGTGCCTGCTGCATGGTAATATTTGAAGTAATCTTTTTTGCGTTGGATCCCATATAAGTGACTTGTTTCTCATATTCGTTAATCAGCTCCTCAGCTTCCTGTAATTTGTCTTCAAGAGCGGTAATAGTTGTTACGTCTTTGGATATATTAAATATTTTGTACAGTTGTCCCGTCTGATCATATACTGGTGTACTGGTGACGAGCAGACGATGGCCGGTCGAAGTGTCTTGAACGAGAGAATAAGGGGTGCCTCGTTTTAGGACTTCTTTTGTAACAGATTTTGAAAGAATGCCATTTTTTTCGAGATCATCTACATTAGTTCCAACTGCCAGTTCTCGCTTGATGCCAAATTGTTTCTCAATGGCAGAATTGGTTTTAATCAGATTACCATCTTTGTCCGATACGGTAATCAAATCAAAAATGTTGTCGAACAGGAATTCATCATCCAGATACTGTTCCCGATACGAAACTATTATATTTAGAAGATGCCTCAAATCATCCTTATCCATTTCATCCATAAAATCAATGATGTCATATATAGCGACAAGATAATTGTCGGAGTCGTTAGGACCAATCTTAGTTACGCAAACGAGAAAGCTTTGTGCTGATAACTCAAGTAATTCACATTTTGGTGTAAGAAATACTGTCGATTTGATGATACTGATCAGCATTGTTTTTAAATCTACATCGCGATACTGCGCGATTGTTTTTAAGTGACTTGAAAAAGTCGGATTGGCGTAAGAGATGCGACCATCTACAGAAGACAAACATATACCACATTTGGAGTCATTAAGTTCTGCTTTGTTATCCTCATCAAAATTAAAGTCGTTTGCCAAATTATCGTCAATTTCAAGACAATGAAATAGAAAATCCTTAGCAATAGACATTTTACTTCCTCCCATTACATTTAACAAAATGACGCTTGAAGTCATTGTAGCACAGGTGCTACACGACGTGCAATAGAGCTACAAATAAATCTTCAGAAAAAACTAAAAATTTTCAAATTATATATAGTTGCCAATAAAAACATACAAAAACGGCAAAAAAATGTGGGGAAATAACAAAAATAGAAGTGGCACAATATTTGCTTCAGTAACTAAGTGATACGTTAAAGTAAAAAAGGGCACGAAGAAACAAAGGAGTAAGTCTATGCAAGCTAATAAAGACAGAATTAAGGAAATGATTGAGTATATCTCAACATTTAATGATGCTGAGCCGGGCGAAGGAATCAGCAGGTTCAGTTATAGTGAAAATGATTCCAAAGTAAGGAAGTATCTTATCGATATTTGTAAGGATCTTGGGTTGAAAGTACGAGTTGATGCCGTTGGAAATGTTTTTGCCAGACTTGTCGGAACTGATGAGAGTCTCCCTGTGGTGATGTCCGGATCACATATTGATTCAGTTAAGAATGGAGGTAAGTTTGATGGCTTGGTGGGCAGTATAGGTGCGTTGGAAGCGGTTCGGGTTATGGTGGAGGAAGGTTATCAGCCTAAAAACTCGATTGATGTAGTTTTCTTCGCTGAGGAAGAAGGCTCAAACTTTCAGGTCCCTGTCATGGGCAGTAAGCTACTTACCGGCAAACTTACTCTGGATGATATAAAGAGTATCAAAAATGAGGATGGTGTCACTGCCTACGAGATGATTAAAGCCGCTGGTTATGACGCAGATAATATCGCAAATGATGTCATCGTTCCTGGAACAATCAAAAATATGATTGAACTTCACATTGAGCAGAGTGTACGTCTGGATAAAGAAGGACACACGATAGGAATAATAAGCGGAATTGCCGGTCTTAATTGGATAACAATCACATTAGAAGGCGTTCAGAACCATGCTGGCGCCACGCCAATGTTTCTGAGACAGGATCCAATGGTAGCAGCATCAAAGATCATTGCTGAAATAGACGGCATTGCAAAGAACATCAATGACACTATAGTCGCTACAGTCGGACACATAGAGGTTTCACCTAACATCCCAAATGCCATTCCAAAAGAAGTCAAATTCGTGGTTGATGTAAGAGATATTCAGCAGGAGACCATTCGGCAGTGTGTTGATGAGATTAAAGCCGTAACAGAGAAATATGCGAAAGAAAATGATGTTAAGTTCAAGGTAGAAAAAACTGCAAGTTCAGAAGCAATCAAAATTCCGGATTACATCAAGGAAGTGATGGTAGAACAGGCAGATAAACTTGATTTGGACTATGTTCTTATGCCAAGTGGGGCAGTCCATGATTCGAATTATATGGCAGAAGTAACAGATGTTGCGATGATCTTTGTGCCTAGCGTCGATGGAAGAAGCCATGTTAAAGAAGAGTTCACAGATTGGGATGACATCAAAGCAGGAGTTGACCTCTTATTAAATACGCTGGTAG
>JAUMVD010000045.1 GCA_030530285.1 Bacillota bacterium
CATCCGATTCGTAGGATAATATTTCTCCGTTTGCGGCCTTTACCTCATAATCATACTCCTGCCCCCCGTAGTTAAACTCGACTTCATATATGATCACCCCGTCATCGCAATCATACTCCGCATGCAGACCGGTTACCTGATCCCGGCTCAGCCCGGCCTTTGCGAGGGCGATGTCTTCGGCCTTATCCGCGCCGATGTACCCGCTGGTGTCTACCTCGCCGTAGGAAACGTCGCTGGCGATATCCTTATTCTGACCCAGAAGGATCAGCTCATGCGTCGGCAGCTGGAGCAGAGACTGCTCCGTATATCTGCCCTGCCCGTTCTGCATCAGGTTGTGGATGAGCCAGGCCTTTCCCGCGGATATGCCGTTTTCTTTCGCAAAGGCTTTGATCTCGTCGTCGTTTTCCACATACTGTCCCAGGATCGCGGCAGCGATCTCCGTATTGTCCAGGTATGTGTTCAGATTGTCCGATAATCTCTTCTCGATCTCGTGGCCTTTGTTGTCATCCACCGAACTGACGGAAACCAGCAGCGCGTTGGATGTATCCGTCAGATACCCCTGCGTGAGCATGGAGCCGACGATGGCGTTGCAGGCCACATCCACATCCGTGCCAACCAGATCCATATCCGCCAGGATATTCTCGCCGTCATCATTGATGGAATTGGCCGCGATGACCTTTTCTTTTTTGTCGATGGAGATCTCGATGCTCGGGTTCACATCCAATCCCACTACCGCGAAGGCATCCTGATTCTGTCCGTTAAAGAACGCGACGCCGCCTATGACCAGCATCAGCGCTGCTGCGCAGCTTGCCAGCGTCTTTTTCCAGCGTTTCGGCTTTTGCCTGTAGCTCCTGCCCGCCGCGGGCGCGTCTGCCGCCACAGCGTCCCGCAGAGACGGGACTTTCTCTTCGCTGATATTCAGTTCCGCCATCAGCTCGTCCAATATATCGGGAGTCGTATCCTTGACGGCTCTGGCCAGTTGTTCTTCTATGTTTTTCTCTGTCATACGATCTCCCTCCTTCCTTCCAGTTCTTTTTTCATTTTCTTCAGGGCCCGGTTATACTTTGACAGTACCGTGCCGGTAGGAACATCCAGAATCTCGGCGATTTCCCGATGTTTCAGACCGGTCAGCGCATGGAGAATGACGATCTGCCTCTCCTCAAAGGCCAGTATATCCATGGCCTTTTCCAGAACCATCCGGTCGGTGTTTCTGTCCGTATCGTCTGTAGACATCAGGCCTTCATATTCTCCGATGTCCTCGCAGACTTTGCCCGAACGGATCTTGGAGTAGCTCAGGTTTCTGACGATGGTCAGGATCCAGGCCAGAGGTTTCCCCATGGGCTTATACGTTGCGGCGCCGGTATATGCCTTGATGTATGTGTCATGCATGACATCTTCCGCGTCGAATCTGTTGTTGAGGATCGACAACGCGAATCCGTAGACCGCGCTGGATGTCTTCTGGTAAAGCTCTCTGTAGGCAATACCGTCGCCGTCAGCCATACGCAATATTAAGTTTTCATCCAGTTGTATTGCGTTCATTTGTCGTTATCTCTTATTGATCATTTCCCATTCGTACTCTTTGATTTTGCCGTTCGGCGCCAGGATCTCGTAGTCATACTTGTATCCATTCGCTCTGAACTTCACTTCGTACTTGCCCTGTTTGTGCTCGCGTTCGAATTTGCATTTGCCCTTCTTCACGACCTTGTAGCTGATTCCGCTGTGGTTTGCGGCAATCTTTCGGGCCTTTTTCTTGCCGATCTTTTTCTTTGACGTATTCTTCTTGACCTTGAATTCTACGGATTTCTCTACGATGTTGCCGCTGGCTGCCATGACTTCATAGCTGTAATCCGTTCCCGTGGCCGAATCGATGAATTCGATCTCATAAGACGTGTCATCGAATTCGCTTTCGATCAGCACTACGTTCGCCGGATCAACCCCCGAGTCCAGCACGACTGCATTGTATGCGTCCTCTTCTGTTATGGAATCGGCAAAAGCCGTTACACTCATGGACATGGCCACGACCAGCGATAACACGATCACCATTAATCTTTTCACTGCTTACCTCCTTACGTTCATCTATGTGTTTAAGCCTTTCATAAGGTTAACGTTCCACAACAGCGTTTTATTGCACGGATTTCAAAAAATTTTATTTTTATCATCAGCAGTTGCCCGGATAGACGCTTTTCAGACGCTCCGAGGCGACTTCCACCAGCCGGTAAATCAGCACCGTATCCGTCGGCTTTCCTTCATTCATCCGAAACCGCGGGAATAACCTGCTCACGTGCAAAGGCATGCCTTCATCAATTCCGGCGATCCATTCCGTGAGCTTTCGCATTTCCTCTTCGCTGTCGTTGAGGCCGGGCACGATGAGGCTCGTGAGTTCCACATGGCAGTGTCCCGCCGCTTCACGAATAAACGCCATGGTCATCTCCAGATCGCCGCCCAGCACCTCCGCATATTTGTCCGCGCTGAAGCATTTGATGTCGATGTTCATGGCGTCGATGTATGGCGTCAGTTCCGCCAGCACCTCAAGGCTTGCCGTCCCATTGGTGACCATGACGTTCTTCATGCCCGCTTCATGAACGAGCCTTGCCGTATCCCTGACGAATTCATATCCGATCAAAGGCTCATTATATGTAAAGGCGACGCCGATATTGCCGCGTTTCCGGTACCTTACCGCGAGATCCGTCAGGGACTGCGGCGACAGGAATTCTGCTCTCCTGCCCTGTTTGATGGCGTATTCCGACCAGGAGATCTCGTGATTCTGACAGAAGGGACACCTGAGATTGCAGCCGTAGCTTCCCGCCGACAAAATCATGCTGCCGGGATAAAACTCCGCCAACGGCTTCTTCTCTATGGGGTCCAGCGCCAGCCCCGTGATCCTGCCGTAGTTTCCCGCTTCGATCACGCCGCCGCGGTTGATCCTGGCTCCGCAGGCTCCCCGTTCGCCCTCCGGGATATCACAGTGTCTGAAACAAACTTCGCATTTTGCCATGGCGCACCTCACACATGTCGGACCACTTCAAAGCGCTGCAGATGGAGTTTTTCGAATCTTCCGATGCCGGCCTTTTGCCTGGCGATATCCACCTGCTGCTCCGGGGTATCCACACCGTCAAGATCCGGAAGCAAAAGCCCTCTGCGGCCTTTGCTGGAAACGATGACACCGTACCGCCTGACGTCAAGCTGATCCGTGGATTCGATATCCTCCGGCTCTCCCAGAACGTCCACGTTGATTTCCAGCCTGTCCAGCTCCTCAGGAGCAATGGGCATGAATCTGGGATCTCTCGTGGAGGCGCTGATGGCGTTGTGGATGATTTCTCTGGCCACGCAGTCCGTCGTCGGTCCGATGGTGCCGATGCATCCTCTGAGGGCGCCGTCTTCGTGAATCGACACGAAGGCGCCGGCTCTTCTGGTCAGCATCTCCTCCGGAAGCTCCTCCGGTATATCTATGATCTTGCCGCTGCGGATGTAGCTTTCCAGGGACGCTTTGGCCAGCTGCACATAAGGGTCCCCGCACCGTTCGGGATGGCCGGAACCGTCGCCCCGATCGGGATAGAACGTGCAGATGCCGTAGCCGACGCCCGTCACATCCTGATGGGATAATTTCTTCGCCTTGATCTTTACGCCGTCAAAGGCTCCGGCCATGATGACGAAGGATCTGTGCCCGCACTCGGCGGCTTTCTCGCAAAATCTCTCGTCAAAATCCAAAAGCTCGCGGAATGCGCCCCGTCCGCAAACGTCCATGACTTTCTCATCGTAGGCGGGGCCTTCCTTGGCAAATCCGTAAGGTCCGTATTTCTGCAGCTTGTGAGAGAGATCTCCGCTGGCCACGAAGACCACGCGCCTGCCGGTGTCGCCGGCTGCCCGACGGATGATCTGTCCCAGCTCATAATGGGCTTTCAGCGGCAGACCCGAAAGGCCGATCCTTACTAATTGATAATCACGGTATACTTGATCGATGAACCAAAGCGGCACCATGGTGCCGTGATCCAGTGACGGATCCACTTCTCCCAGGGTTCCTGCCGGGAAGTCCTGTTTCCCTGCCAGAGACTCGATGGCTTCCACCAGCTCCGTGTCATAGGCCACATCGAACCGCACTTCGGGCACGCCAAATCGGGCAAAGGATCCACTGGCGCCTTTGCCCGGAGAAATATGGAAATAGTCTGCGTACATGACGGAATGGGGACTGGTGATGATAATCGTTTCCGGTTTGATCTCCGCGATTTCCGCGGCGACCTGCTCATATGCCGTGATGGTTTCACGTATCTGCTCCTCGCTCCCCCGTTCTATGGCCGGAACGATCATAGGCGGATGCGGGACCATGAATCCTGCGTCTATCATAATCGCACTTCCTTTCATTACCCCTTCAATGCGATTATACCATACTGGGGCCATACCGGAGCCACACCGAAATCATAACCGGCGTTTATTCGCGGTTCTTCAGCACCACCACAGGAGATATGCTGTCAAGATGTCTGACCAGCAGCCTGCTGATGAGGTAATAGAGCCCGATGACCGCAAGATACAGCGCCGGCCAGATCCACCAGTCCAGAGAAAGATCCATGCCGCAGCCGACATTGGCGACGAAATACGGGAAGATTAGGTCGATCAGCAGCTTGCTGAGAGGAATCAGCACCGCGGTCCCCACGAGGACAGCGGCAAAACTCCCGCCGAGATACAGCTTCTTCACACCTCTGGTTTTCCAGCCGAATATCTTCATCAGGGATATGCCGAAGGCTTCTCTATCGATCATGACGCGTATCATCAGATACATTTCGATGGCGAAGATCAGCGCGGAAATCACCATCAGCATGGTGATCATCGGCCGCATCATATCCACGAAGACCGCTCCGGCCTTGACCACGTCTTTTTTTGACGTGACGCCGTACAGCTTGCCCGACGGTATATCCAGCCGGTGATCTGAGAAAACGACGTTATAGTAATTCTCATCCTCGTCGAACAGTTCTCTGGCGGAATCGATATTCATAAAGACATAGAAGGCCGTGGCGTATTCCGTCACGTCCGTTACCCTGAAGACATATGTCCTGTCTTCATCCGGATCCTCCAGGGTAAATTCATCGCCGGCGTCCAGCTTATACTTCTGCGCCATGGCGGATGAAATCACGACGTTCCGGCCGCCCTTCGGCGTTTTCGCGTCGAAATACGGATTGTCCTCCGTAGTTCCCAGGACCGTCACATCCAGATTGTACCCCAGCCTTTCCTTTTTCAGTCCTTTGACGAAGCACGCCGTTCCGTCAGGTGGCGGATTGTCGTCCGGATACTTGATATTGTACATATATTCATACTTCGTATCGGACTTATAATACTCCTTCACGTGGCCGCACATCGTGGCGGTATCCAGACTGAGCATGACCAGAAGCAGCGAGATAAACAGTCCGGCCAGAAGCCCTGCGACAGCGCGCCTGCCCCTCACGATCTGACGGATGGCAAATCTTCTGGTGAAATCCTCCCTGCCTCGGCCGGATCTGTTCCCGCGGCTCCAGCGGTGATCTGCCTTTACCGGCTTTTGCTCGCGTCTGACGTGCTGCAAAAGGCTCAGAACCGGCTGATTGCATTTCCTGCGAATCACAAACCAGTTCACCAACAGCGCGCATAATCCCGGCATCACCAGGCCGTAGATCCATAGGTAAAACGGGATTTTGATATCCATATCCGGCATGGAATAATAGGCGAAGGAATCTCCCATTTGCCACGGAATGCCCATCGGGCTGAATCCCAGGAGTGTGCCGATCACGCCCGCGAGTCCCGTCACCAGAACTGGCAGCATCAGGTAGTGGACCACCAGCTCGTTCTTCCTGACGCCCATGGCGTACAGCGTGCCGATGACGGCGCTTTCTCTGTCGATATTGTGCACCACAAAAACAGAGATGATGTACGTAAACAGGATCAGCAGGATGATCCCCGCCAAAAGGCACGTGACGTAGCTGGTCTCCACATCCGCCGCGCCGGCCAGAATGCGCATATTGTCGCCTGCCGGCAGGAACATGGTCAGATTGCCGAACTCATCGCCAAAAACAGATTCACCCATAAAGGTATCCCCCGGCCGGAAGAGAATTCCCATCATGCCGGTCTGCCGATACCAGTATTTTCTGAATTCCGAGTCGTTGGATCCGTTGGGGTCAAAAGAAATGGACTGCAGCTTTTCCTTCAGGGCGTCATCCCGCTCATCGCGCAGGTGCTGACCGTTCTTCGCCACATCCGTCGGGTCCGCGGTGAATCGGTAGGCATACGTGTATTCCTCTGCCTTGGCACTGCTTCCCTCTGCCAGCAAAGCCTCATACATCTGCTCCGTCACAAATGCGGTCCCGAAGGTCTCGCTGTCCACCGCGGCATCGGAAAGAGCCTTGTACGGACCATCGTAGTCAGGCGTCGTCCCGATTCCCACGACCTTGAAGTCGTGCTTGCCGATTGTGATCCTGTCCCCTACGTGAATGCCGTTTTCTTCACAGTAGCGGCGCTCCAGCAGGACCTCCAGGTCTCTACCGGCGGCCCGCCCGGTCAAGGGCTCGATCAGGTCGATCTTCTTACGGTTTTTGAATACTCTGAGGGTGCCGCTGCTCACCTTGGTTTGGACATCGTAATCCAGGTAGAACTGTTCTTCCAGCTCTACCCCATCGCTTTCGATGTCGGTGATTTCATCTGATTTCAGGGGAACGAACACGCTGAACTGACCATCTTCCAGGTGATTTCTGTCCGCGTGTTCCTTGGCGCCTTCTTTGATGGTGTAGGCCGCCCCGAGGACGGAAAGGATGATGTACATACACAGGACGATCATAAATCCCAACGCCACATATCTGGCCCAGTTGGTCTTCAGATCCCGGGGTATGCGCTTTCTGAGGATCCTGCCGTCCATTACAGATCCTCCAGTGCTGCGGCCGATACCGGCGATTCATTGATATATGACTCGCCGATCACGCCATCCTTGATGTGTATGACCTTATCCACCATGCGGCAGATGGCGTTGTTGTGGGTCACGATCAGCATGGTGGTATCATACCTTCTGTTTACTTCTTCGAGAAGAATGAGGATTTCTTTAGATGTTTGCGAATCCAGCGCTCCGGTGGGTTCGTCACAGAGCAAAAGCTTCGGATTTTTGATGAGGGCCCTGGCGATGGCGCACCGCTGCTGCTGTCCGCCGGAAAGCTGAGTCGGGAACTTATGGCGGTGCTGCTCCAGTCCCAGCGTAGAGATCAGATCATCCAGATCCATCGGGTCATCGGTAAGGTTCTCACATACCTCGATGTTTTCCTCTACGGTAAGATTGGGAATCAGATTATAAAACTGGAAGATAAACCCCAGATAGTCTTTTCGGTAATCAGACAGTTCGTCCTGAGAGAGGCCGGCGAGCTGCACGCCGTCGATCACAACGGATCCGCTTTCGAAGACTTCCAGTCCGCCGATGCAGTTGATTAGCGTTGACTTACCGGATCCGGATGAACCCTGAATAACACACATCTGTCCCTTGTCAACGGACAGATCAATTCCATTGAGTACGTTTGTATAGCTGTCTCCAGAGCCATAACTCTTATGCAGGTCTTTGACTTCTATGAACATGTTAAAACTCCTTACAGACTAGTTACCCATGGCTAACTCGTCTATAAGGAGTTTACTACTGCTAACTCATTTCGTCAAGTAGACCTTGTACGTCCCGTACTGGGCGTTGCCCGGGCTGTCGGGATACATGAGCTCCGGCGCTTTGTCGATCGGCACCCATTCCGCCCGGTCGACTTCGGCGGACAGGGTCAAAGGCTGTTTCGCGGCATGGCCGATGAATCCGTGCATCAGCATGTCCCCTTCCGCAAACCACCAGGTGCCCGAAGGTTCGAGACTCTCGAGGTCGATTCCCACCTCTTCCTTGACTTCCCGCAGGGCCGCCTCTTCGGCGTTTTCTCCCGGCGTCATATATCCGGAAATGAAATTCCAGTGCTCGCTTGACATATAGCTCTGCTTCAGCAGTACGATCTCGTCGTACTCGTTGACGATCATAATGATCACGCAGCTGGCGAAGGAATCGAACCAGTATTTGCTGCATGCCTCGCAATATGGCACCAGGCCGTCATCCCCTGCCGCTTTTTCTATCAGTTTACTGCCGCACTGCGGGCAGTATTTATATCTCATGGTATAGTCGTCTCCTTATCCGGCATCACTTAGAACGACAGATCCGTTCTCTGGATCAGGTCTTTCTGGAGCGCTTTGCCCAGTTCTACGAAGTACGCGCTGTATCCGGCCACTCTCACCAGCATATCCTTATACTGCTCCGGATGCTTTTGCGCCGCCTTCATGGTCTCGGAACTCATGATGTTGAACTGCACATGCATCGGACCTCCCGACAGGTACTCATCGATGAAGCTCACCAGATTGTCCCTGCCCTCGACGCCTTTGACCGCCTCCTGCGGGAACTTCAGATTGAGCAAAGTCCCGTTGGTGGCCAGACTGTGATCCACTTTGGATACGGAATGGGCGATGGCGATCGGCCCGTTGACATCGTGGGAGCCTCCATCGGTGTGCACCGGCCCCATATTGTCCGAGATGGCTTCGCCGGCCTTCCTGCCGTCGAGAGACGCGTTGGTGTTGAGGCCCATGCCCACGTTGGCGCTTACCGAATACACGCCCGGCGTGAACTCTCCGCCCCGTATGGTCGGCCTGCCCGACATATTCCTGCAGTAACAATCAAACATGAATTTGAATAATTCATCAGCGTAATCATCATCATTGCCATAATGATGAACCTTGGTGCTGTTGATCAGGGCGTACAGTATGTCATGCCCCTTCCAGTTGTCCTTGACGGCCTGCAGCAGTTGGTGTCCCGTAAATCGCTTTTCTTCGAACACGAGCTGTTTGATGGCGGCCAACGTGTCCGCGCAGCTGGCAAGGCCGCTGGCCTGCGGGCCGATTCCGTTATATTCGGTGCCTCCCGCCGTGATATCGATGCCCTTTTCCAGACATCCTTCAAAGAACGCTGACGCGTACGGCAGCGGCTTTCGCTCCCTGTGGGCTTTGTCTACGATATTCATGGTGGCGCACATCTGATCGATCCAGTAGTCGAACTGTTTGTCCACACTCTCCAGTACCTGGTCGAAGGTCTCGTAGGTTTCCAGGCTTCCCGTGTCCGGACCCAGATGGTCACCCAGCGCGCCGCACTTATCCCAGCGGCTGCAGTGCGGTCCGCAATCCAGACATCTGCCGCCGTTTAAGACCATCTCCATGAACTTGACGGTATTGATATATGACCCGTCATGCCATCCGTATTCCCGGTAAGGCAGATTCGGTTCCACACAGCCGACTACGGCGTAATCTCTGGCCTCTTCCAGCGTCTGTCCCTTTCTCATCTGGGCCGCGATGGCAGGGGCGTCATTAAAGATCTTCGGATGTCCGTATCCGGCGCGTATACATTCCACCGTCTTGACCTTCAGCTCATACGGGGTGTTTTCGTGCATCCTGACCAAAAGCCACGGACACATCATCCTGGTATGCACCGAAGCGTCCAGCAGCATCATGGTCAGATCATTCGTCACATCGTTTCCGTCCCTGTCCACACCGCCGATGGTCAAACACTCGCCGCCAAAGCCTCTGCCCTGACGGACTTTGGAGGTCCCGCCGTCTCTGATTTTCGTCGGATTGTTCATCTTCACGTAGGTGACTTCCAGCAGCTCCTGGGCGAATTCCTTCGTGATGACGCCCTCCCGCATATCCTTCTCATAATACGGATACAGCCACTGATCCATCCTGCCGTAGGAAACAGAGTGTCCGTTGCTCTCGATCAGCGTCATGGTCGTGGCGAAATTAAACAGCTGCAGCGCCTGCCAGAAGGACTTCGCCGGTCCTCCTGCGATCTGGTGGCAGTTGGCCGCCATTTGCAAAAGCTCCTGTTTCCTCTGAGGGTCTCTCTCATCAAACGCCTTTGCGCCGGCCAGCGCCGCATAGCGCTCGATATATTTCTTCGCCGCTTCATGCGCTATGATCACCGCGCGGTAAAAATCCCTTTTCTCCGCATAATCGGCGTCCTTCTTTGACAGCCGCGCAAGTCCTGCCTTGGCCTCTGCGATCAGTCCGTCAAATCCCACCCGAAGAATCTTCTCGTAATTCATGACGAAGTGGCCGACGCCGCCGTAATGATAGAGATTAGTCTGGAATATCTTCCTGCCGGTCTGGGAGCCTTTGATCATGTCATCGTCCAGATAGGCGTCCACATAATCGTCGACGCCTTTGCCCTGCCAGTATTTGCAGAGCTCGATGAATTCGTTTCTGTCTTCCTCCGACTTGAAGAAAAACTGATCGTGTTCTCTCTCTTCAAAAGGCTCGTTCAGCGCTTCGTACAGCATCCAGTTCACGGAGAACTCCGGATACTGAGGCGCTGCCTTTGCCGGAGCCGCGATCTCTCCCAGAATCAGGTCATCGTCATAGATGAACAGACTGGCGTTCATCAGAATCTTTTCAAAGGCTCTGGCGCAGCGTATCTTCACCGTCTCGTGCTCGTTTTCCCGATACGCGGCGGTGACGTTTCTGAACCGCTCGATATCGATATCAAAGTTCCTGTCCAAAAACACCTGTCTCAGTCGATTGACTCTCGGATACGGCGACCAGTCCTCATGTCCCACCTCATATCCCAGGCTGTAGACCTGATCGTATGGCTGGCATCCGCACGCCAGAGTATGTACCTGCTTTCTCATTATTTCTCCTTTTCTCTCGTGCCTACGAGAGCATGTATTCCTCTGCTGTTAAAATACTCCGCGAAACCTGCGATTTTCTTCTGGAAGTAGTCCCTGCGGAATCTTACGTCTTTCATCTCGTAAGGCATCCCCAGAGATTCGTACTTTTCCTCGCCCAGCCGCATGAAACTCAGCAGCTGCAGCGTCCTGACCCTGTCCTTCATTTCATGGAGGATAAAGTCCGCCGTTTCGCGCATATTCTCGTCATTATCGTTGAATCCGGGTATCACCGGTACCCGCAAAATCAAATCTACTCTATTATCGGCGAGTTTTCTGAGATTGTCCAGTATGATCTCATTTCCCGCGCCGGTTCGCCAGCGATGCTGCCGGGTATCCATGGTCTTCAGATCCGCGATCCACAGATCCGTCCAGGGCAAAAGCCTTTGCACCTGATCCCAGTCAATGTGCAGGCAGCTCTCGCAGCAGGTGCTGATGCCTTCTTCGCGGCAGGCTTTGAACAGTTCCTCGACGAAGTCAGCCTGCAGGATGGGTTCTCCGCCGGATATCGTGACGCCGCCTCCCGAGCGGTCGTAATATCCCTTGTCCCGCCTGATCTCGGCCATGACCTGCTCTGTCGTCATCTGTTCTCCCCAAGCCCTGACGGCATCGGAGGGACATGCCTCCGCGCACTTCATGCAGCCCGTGCAAAGCTCCCGGTCAATGGATGTAAGCCTCCCTCGGTAAAAATGCAAAGCGCCCTGGACCGGACAGACCTCTTCGCAAAGGCCGCACTTTTTGCCGGTAAGGCACTTCTTTTTATACACGCCGGGCTGGATACGGTGTTCCAGACCTTCCGGGTTGCTGCACCACCTGCATCGCAGGGGGCAGCCTTTGAGGAAGACTTCCGTTCTGATCCCCGGCCCGTCATGTATCGTATAATGCTGGATGTTGAATACCGTTCCAACAGTTGACATACTTTAGCTCCTGTTTTAGCTTCTGCTTTGTTAATTTATTTCTTCACTTTGATCCTCGCCTGTATGGTCAGATCCTTTGCCGCGTGATTGTCATCACCGGCTGCCGTGACTTTGATCTTGATCTCGGCTTTTGGTTAGTACTGCGAGAGCACCGATTCCAGATCGTCTCCCGTGATGATCTGCAGCTGCTCGTCCGTCACTTCGCTTATGCCGGCAAGTCTGTCTGCCTGCACGCCGATGGCTTTTTCGAATATATTTCTGACCGTTCTGGCATTGCCGAAATTCTCATCCCTGTGTTCGTACATGTCATCGAATTTGGTCTTTAACATGCCTTCGGTCTCCTGGTCGATCTTGTACCCGTTCTGCTTACAGAATCGGTTAAAGATCCCCAGCATTTCTTCCCCGTTATAGTCCTGGAACTCGAAATATTTGTTGAATCTCGATGAAAGGCCAGGATTGGACTCAATGAATTTATGCATGAGTTCCGTGTAGCCCGCGACGATCACCACCAGTTCATCCCGGTGGTCTTCCATGGCCTTCAGGATGGTCTCGATGGCTTCGGCGCCGTAGCTGTCTTTCTCATCGTTGGCCAGAGAGTAGGCTTCGTCGATAAACAGCACGCCTCCCATTGCCTCTTCGATGACCTTGGCCGTCTTGATGGCGGTCTGCCCCACGTATCCCGCAACCAAAAGGCTCCTGTCGACTTCTACCATCTGGCCTTTTGGCAGCACGCCGATCTGATAATACAGAGAGGCGATGAGCCTGGCGATGGTGGTCTTGCCTGTGCCCGGATTTCCGGTAAATACGAGGTGATAGGACATTTTGGCTTTGCCGAGGCCCCGTTCTTCTCTCATCTTGGCGACCTTGATGAAGTTCATCAGGCTGCGGACATCGTTCTTGATGTTTTGCATGCCGATGAGGCTGTCCATTTCCTCCAGGAGTTTGTCCAGCTCTTCTTTCGTCCTGGGAACTTCCTGCTCCTTGGCTTCGGCCTTGATATCTTCCTTCTCCGTTTGGGCCGCTTCCGTGCCGGTTGCTCCGGCTGGGGTCTCTCCTGTCTTGGCCGGATCATCCGGACCCTCTGCCTTGTGCGGCTTCGGACTCAGCGGTGCGGTCACGTCGGAGATGGTCATTCCCGGAACGGTTCCCAGCAGTTCGTCGATGGCGCCAAAAACCGTACTCATGATGCCTCCGCCATAGCCGTTGGCTCTGCCGTGGCTGTAAAAGATGTACATCAGTCTCTGGACTTCATTGGACTCACCTACCGTGAAATCTCCGTTGATATCCGCCAGGGAAACCAGCAGGCTGTTGAACCCCGTGATGAATTCGCTGATGGCGCTGTCATGTCCGGCCATGTCGATATAAAACTTCGGCGTATCCGGTCCCGACAGGCTGTAACGAACAGCCTCCATCTCATTTCTGAGCTCCTGTTCGCTGTATGGTTTGCCCGTAATGGTCTCGAGGGCTTTGCTGTAGTCCTGGGAATACTTCGTATCCTTAGACCAGACCCGGATGGCGCATTCCGCGGTAAACTGACGCAGCTCTGCCGCTGCCGCTTCACCGCCGATCCCTGCCGCCAGCTGTTCTAATCCGCTGAAGTCTTTTTTCAACTGTTCGAATTTATCCACTTGTCTGGTCATCCTGATTTCTCCTTTAACTGATACAATGGCGTTAATCACACGTATTAGCTTTACCTTTTAATTTTATTCTGTTCCCAAAATAATGGCAATGATTTTTTCTGCGTAACGGCTGATTCCAACTCTATGTTGCGGCTAGTCTCCAAATCATGAAATGGAGTTTGCAAATGTCCGATCCGAATGAAAATGGGTTTGGAAATGTGTGATGATTCCCCATTTCATGAAATGCAGTTTTCAACTGCCTGTTTCGAATGATTTTTGCCGGATTTTTCGTTTTTTTCATTCGGATTCGTTATGTCTGAACTGTATTTCATGAAATGCGATTTCCCAGGCGTCACCGTGTGATTATTTCATTCGGATTTGACTCATACAATCTGTATTTCATGATTTGCCGCGAATGGGGGGCAATCATGGCCGCGAGCCGGGGGCAATGAGCGCACCGCAACAAAACGGGAATCCGGAGTTTCATGTCTTCCGGATTCCCTGTCGTCTGTTTTATTTCTTTACTCTGATCTTGAAGGAGACTTCCTTCTCAGCTGCCTTATAGGTGTCGTCTCCTGCCGCTTTGACCAGCGCCGTTACCTTATAGGTTCCTTTCTTGAGTTTCTTCTTGACGGTCACCTTGCCTGTGGTTTCATTGATCGTGATTTTCTTGTTGCCGGAAAGTTTCTTGTAGGTGATGGCGCCCTTTCCATCCTTTTCGAAGGTGAGGACTTTTGTAACTTCCAGCGTTTTGCTCTTTTTCTTGAGTTTCTTATATTTGATCGTTGCTGTCTTGCCGGTGACGTCAAGCGGGTTGTCAGCCTTGAAGCTTTCAATCTTCAGCGTCTTTCTGCTCAGCTCTTTGCCGCATTCATCACAGTAGGTTACCTCATCAAATGTGCCGGCGCTCAGGTCTTCGTTTTCCTTTACCGGAGCTCCCGGTGTGTGGTCATATTTTCTCATCATATCCAAAGTATCCTGCAGCGCTGTGTTGATCGCTTCCTCATCATTGGCGCGGGAAATATTATTGATTCCCGCGATAAGGACCGGTTCCGCGTCGCCGTAGTGGCTCGGACATACCGCCAGGTATTTGTCCACCAGTTGTCCCATTGCGGCTGTGATGGCTGCATTCGTTTCCTCATCGATCAGGAACAGGATTCCCGGAAATGCGATATACTCATTAGAAACCACCGGTATAATGGCGCAGCTGCCCGCAGCCGTCGCGGTAAGACACTTGTTCTCGCTGTCCCACTGCACTTCAGCCGGATTCTCGTAGACGGTTTCACTGGCATCCACCTCATATCCGGTAACCTCCGGAAGCTGCATGCCTTCCTGATCCACTTCGCTGATTCGATCACCGAACTGATCGTAATAAATCAGATATTTAGACGGATCCAGCGTCCATCCTTCCTGAACCGTTCTGTCTAAAACATTCAGACCGGAGAAATCAATTCCTACGATTTCTACTCTGCGTTTTTTGTAGACCGTGATTTCTATATCATCGATATCCCCGGTGTATGCGGATGCCTTCTTAGGAGAAACATGCACGATATACTTGCCCGGAGTATCCGAAACGAAAGCATTCTCTATGGTGACCATGTCATCGCCTTCGCCCCTGGTCGCTTCTCGTATCAATGCGCCTTCCACGCCCTCATCCAGGGTATAGTTCATCGCAGGCACGCCATCCTTCCAGGTACCGTCAAACTGGGTGGTGGCATGCACATACTTATCCAGGTCAAGGATGACTTGCTGTCCCTTTTCGGTAATCGGCTGCTTCTGAGGATCACTGGTCTCGATAACCAGGTAAGGGTTCTCTGTCACTTCGATGGTTACGGAATTGACGTCGAATCCTTCGATTACCGGCTGGATCGTATAGACTCCCGGCTCATAGGCGAAGAACGTATATCCGCTGCCGCTCTTGATCTCGGCGCCTTTTGGTTCTCCCTTCAGACTGAAGCTGACTTTCGGTGTTTCTCCGGTCCATGCCTTGTCCTTCTGGTCATAGTAGCTCAGGAGACCTTTGAGATTCTCTATTTTGATCTGATCTTCTTTGCTGTACAGCGCCAGATCCTTGGCTCCCAGGGCCGGTGTTTCAAATTCAATGCTGTTGAGCCATCGATCTTCTGTAATGATCAGCTTCAGTACAGGAATCGAGAAAGCAAGTTCGTTTCCGTTCTCATCAAAGGCCTTTGCAGTGATCTTGTAGGTTCCCGCTTCGGAAACCGTCAGGATTCCGTCGTCGATCTCCGCGCCCTCGGTGGTATCGACTTCAAATTGCATCTCAGGAAGCGGATCGTCTTTCGTTCCCTCCCATACTTCACCGAACTGATCGTAGTATTTCACGAAGCTGTTCAGATCGTAGGATTTGCTCGGATACTTCTTCGTCAGTGTCAGATCGTCCTGATCCAATGCGGTGCGGAAATCAATGGTGGACAGCGCGGCCTTTGCCTTAGCCTTGATGGTGATCCAGTTGGATACGATCTTCTGTCCGTTGTTCAAGCTGTAAGCGCGAACTTTGTACTCTCCCGGAGTGGTAAAGCTTGTATCACCGTTCTCTGCTACCGTGATGGTTCTGACATCGTTATCCTCCCAGTAAATCGGGATGTTCATTACCGTGTCATCGGTTTTCCTGGCGGTGACATCCAGTTCCCTGTTCAGATTGATCGACTCATCATATGGTCCGGTGTAGCTGCCGTCTACGTTAATGGATTTCAATCCTGTCGTGTCGCTTTTGACGGATAATCCCAGACTTGGCGTTTCTACTTCCGCCAGTTCTTCCTTGGTCATATAGCCATCCGGATGACCTGCCGCATCGTTGAATGTCTCATTCGTCAGTATCTTGGCATCTTCATCTATCTCCCACTTGAGGTGGTAAGGTTTATCGGAAGTGATCATTTCGTCGCCGCTGACCGAAATCCACTGGCTGCCGGTCACATCATCCGTGCACAAAGTCACCATACCGTCTTGCGTGGTCTGCTGCGTAATGCCGTTCTCTGTAACCGTCGTTGCTCCCTGCAGATCGGTCTCGCTTAAATTCCACTGGCCGCATCCGGGGTCGAAGCCGTACAACTCCACGTTATCCTTATCGAATCCGCCCAGGTCCACACAATCAAGGTATAACTTTTTCCCGGTAAGAATATCGTAATTCCTGCTGCCATCCGTGATATCTACCGCTTTGAGGTTATACAGCGGCACGATGGTGTCGATGGTGGACGTCATGATCTTACGATTTCGCGTGAATTTGCGAGCAGTCTCCGCGAAGCTGAGCTCGCTGGCCAGCTCCTGCAGGCTGCTCTTGGTGCCATTGTAATTGGTGATATTATGGGAATCTCTGGTATCTCCCGCTAGGTTTGTGGCAATATTTCCCCAGTTGATCTTCGTATTATAGCTCCAGCTGCTCTTGTCGCACCAGCTGTTATACTTGCCTTTGGTTTTGTCGTAACCTTCGGTATCCTTATTGACGACCGCTCTGCTGTGGAGGCTGGCGATGGCCTTGCATCCGCCCGGTTCCGTTCCGTCAGAACCATCGAACAGGATGCTCATCCACTCTTTGTCATAACGGCTGTCTGAGATGAGTCCGCCCCATCCATTGTAATAATCGCCGCTCATGGCAAATATCGCGACCTTATAGTTGATTACTACAGGCTGCTGGTAGTTCTCCCAACCGTTGGATACGGTATTGCTCTGGGTGATCTTCGCCGCGGTGTGGCCCGGGAGCGCCAGTTCCTGATTCACCGTTCTGCTTTCTGACTTTGATGATGTCTGGGATGTCCCTTTCATCGTATTCCAAAGCTCATGGAAATTCTGCTGGAAATGCAGCGTGACCCTGGCGAAACCGGCATCCGATTTACCGATACCGATATCGGTACCGATTTCCTGCTCCATGCCCCATTCGAAACTGTCTTCGGTGGTCGTTCCGATCTCTTCGTTTTCCTCCGAAGTCAGCGATACCGCAGATGTGCTCTCCTGTGAGGATTTATTCGTCAGTATGGAAACGGTAGGCGTAATCGCTTCTTCATAGAATACGCCTTCCGCGTTGGCCTCTTTGGCTGCCTTGATCGGGTCGTCTGAATCGTCAAAATCCTGGGCTGCGCGGATGTACGCGAGATCCTGCGCTGCGATCGGCGTTACATCGAAATCATATACCGCCAGGCCGAAACAAACATAATCATAATCGCCTGAGGATCCGGCCCTGTTTACGCAGGTAACGACGTTGCAAAGGCCACCGCCCGTCTTATCGTTATCCAGATCCGGCAGTCTGTATTTATTGTTTGTCTTATCGTAACTATTGCCGAGAAAATCGTCTACCGTCAGGTCGTTATCATCGGCGCACGCTCTGAGGCTCTTTCCCATCAGGGTACGGGCTTCCTTGAGATTGTTGATTGGGAACAATCCCGAATATACGACCTCGTCGTAGTTGGTGCTTCCCTTCAGTCTGACAAATTCAGACAGTTCAGAACTGGAGTGCTTTGACTTGTCCTCCGGGTTTCCAAGGGTTGACGCCAGGTCATCCAGGGCCCAGTCGTAATTATAGCCGCTGATTCCTGGTTTGCTCTTTGAGAAATGTCTGTCAAAGGAATTCGACGCTCCCCCATCCGAGCTCATCATGCCGCTGCCTTCGATGGTTACCAGCTGGTTCGCCTGATCTCTGAAGATCCCTTCTGCGATTACGCCCCATCTCGGGAAGATCTGCTTAGCGGCAATCGTTCGCATCGCCGCTTCATCCAGCACCATGGTGGATTTATCAGAAGCGGGATTCAGCTCCGGGTCGCGGCTGACATTGTAATACGTAAACGGGTTGATCGTAATCGACTTGATCCCCGTCAGCTTTCCGGACGAGTCCTTATAGTAATCGACCGCGTCAGCCTTTGGCTTTTTGGTCGTCCCTGCGGCATACGTGTCCGCAGGACTGCAAAAGGCCACTGTCACCATCAGCGACAACAGACATACTGCAACAAAATTAACGATTCTTCTCATTGTCCTCTCCCTTTCGTTATCTATTGGGATTTTAATTATTGGGGGGTTAAATTATTGGAATTACATCTAGTCTTCTTTTTTTGAATTATGACGTGAGTATTTTATCATATTTTAGAGGTCGAAAAAATAGCATTCTGCCGAAATATTCCGGCGCATGGAAATCAGGGCTCTCCAAATCGATCGGCATCCAGGCGAGATAGTGCCTTTGCGCGGTAAAGTCCCCGCACTTGTACAGGTTGGCCCTGATATTCTCTTCTACCGCCCGCATATGGACGTTTAAACCCGCTTCATCGTAACACAGCTGTCCTTCCGCCCGGATCCCCGCATCCGGCAGCCACAGCACCTGATCGATTTTGAGTACCGGGATTTCATCCCAGTTGATGGGTTCTTCGCGTGCGGGTCGCGCCATTATGGTATAAACATTGTTCTTCATGATGGTCATCTCCTGATTTTATTATAGCATTCACGGGCGCGGCGTCCAGGTGGCCGCCCAAGTGGCCGCCAAACGTGGCCGCCCAACTATGAAATGGAAATGTTTTTTCCCAAACCGCATAATTTTGATGATGCTTCCGAGTTGAAACACCGGATT
>JAUMVD010000046.1 GCA_030530285.1 Bacillota bacterium
CAAAAGTAGCATAAAATGAGTTACTCTATTACAATTTTACTTGACCAGTACAGTTCCATTCCCAAATCGGAATTCATGTCAGCCCAGCCGGAACCGGACCGGTGTATCTATAACCAACAGGAGAGGCCCGCCAAGGAGCCTCTCCAGATTGATCTGCACGTTTACCGGGTGAAACCGGGTTTTATTTATTTCTGATTGCTGCCTGTGCTGCCGCCAGTCTGGCGATTGGTACTCTGAATGGTGAGCATGATACATACTGCAAACCTACTCTGTGACAGAAGTCGATGGACTTAGGATCTCCACCGTGTTCGCCGCAGATACCCAGGTGAATGTTAGGTCTTGTCTTCTTACCAAGCTCAACAGCCATCTTAACCAGCTTGCCGATGCCGGTCTGATCAAGGCTCTGGAACGGATCATCCTCCAAGATGCCCTTGTCTCTGTATTCCTTGATGATGTTGCCGGTATCGTCTCTGGAGAATCCGAATCCCATCTGCGTCAGGTCGTTTGTTCCGAATGAGAAGAATTCAGCCTCTTCAGCGATTTCATCAGCTGTCAGCGCAGCTCTTGGGATCTCGATCATCGTACCTACGAGGTAAGGGAATTCAACGCCCTCTCTCTCGAATACCTTGGTGATCGTATCCACAACTGTCTTCTTGACATCAGCCAGTTCTGTTACCATTCCTACCAGCGGAATCATGATTTCAGGAACGATGTCATAGCCCTTTTCTTTTCTGACTTCGATAGCAGCCATGATGATCGCTTCTGCCTGCATCTCAGCGATTTCAGGATAAGTAACGGCCAGTCTGCAGCCTCTGTGACCCAGCATCGGGTTGAACTCGTGGAGTTCTTCGGCCTTCTTTGCCAGCTTCTCATATGGCTTGCCGATCATATCTGCCAGCTCGTGAAGCTCTTCATCCGTGTGAGGAATGAACTCGTGGAGAGGCGGGTCAAGGAGTCTGATGGTAACAGGTCTTTCTTCCATGGCTTCATAGATGCCCTTGAAGTCGCCCTTCTGGTAAGGGAGCAGGAAGTTCAGGGCTTCTCTTCTCTCTTCAACCGTGTCAGCCATGATCATTCTTCTGATGGCAGGGATTCTCTCTTCTTCGAAGAACATGTGCTCCGTTCTGCAAAGGCCGATGCCCTGTGCGCCAAAGGCTACTGCCTGCTGTGCGTCTCTAGGGTTGTCAGCGTTTGTTCTTACCTTGAGTGTTCTGATTTCATCAGCCCATCCCATGATCGTTCCGAAATCTCCTGAGAGTTCAGGCGGAACTGTCTTGACTTCGCCCTTGATGACGTCGCCTGTGGAGCCATCCAGTGAAATGAAGTCGCCTTCCTTAAATACGTATTCGCCGATCGCGAGGGTCTTAGCAGCCTCGTCTACCTTGATTTCCGAGCAGCCTGATACGCAGCACTTGCCCATGCCTCTCGCTACTACTGCAGCGTGGGAAGTCATGCCGCCTCTGGCAGTCAGGATACCTTCCGCGGCAACCATGCCGGCCAGGTCTTCCGGTGATGTTTCCAGTCTTACCAGAATCGCCTTAACGCCGTTTGCTACTGCCGCTTCAGCATCAGCCGCGTTGAAGTAGATCTGTCCGCACGCAGCGCCAGGTGATGCAGGAAGTCCCTTGGTCAGTTTCTCTGCAGCAGCGATCTCATCCGCGTCGAACATAGGGTGGAGAAGCTGATCGATCTGCGCAGGTTCGATTCTCATCACTGCGTCTTCCTTGCTGATCAGTCCTTCTGCAACCATATCTACTGCGATCTTTACTGCTGATGTGGCAGTTCTCTTACCATTTCTGGTCTGCAGCATGTAGAGCTTGCCTCTTTCAACTGTAAACTCCATATCCTGCATATCTTTATAGTGGTCTTCCAGCGTGTTTGCGATCTTGACGAAGTCATCGTAAACTGCCGGGAATGCCTGTGCCATCTCCGCGATTGGCTGTGGTGTTCTGATTCCCGCTACAACGTCTTCACCCTGCGCGTTTACCAGGAACTCGCCGAAGATAGCCTTTTCACCGTTGACCGGTGATCTTGTGAATGCTACGCCTGTTCCGGAAGTGTCGCCCATGTTTCCGAATACCATGGACTGTACGTTTACCGCTGTGCCGATGTCATCAGGAATTTCATTGAGCTGTCTGTAGAGGATCGCTCTTTCGGTATTCCATGATCTGAATACAGCCATGACTGCTTCCATGAGCTGTTCCTTTGGATCCTGCGGGAAGTCTTTTCCGATTTCTGCTTTGTACATTGTTTTGTAGCCTGCAATGATCTCCTTCAGATCATCTACATCCAGGTCAACGTCAAACTGTACGCCCTTCTTATCCTTCTGTCCGTCAAAAATCTCATCGAACTTGCTCTTTGAGATACCCATTACTACGTCGCCGAACATCTGGATGAATCTTCTGTAGCTGTCATATGCGAAACGAGGATTCTCTGTAAGATTCGATAAACCTTCAACTGTCTCATCGTTCAGTCCCAGATTCAGGATCGTGTCCATCATTCCCGGCATTGAGATCTTCGCGCCGGATCTAACGGATACGAGAAGCGGATTTGACGCGTCGCCGAACTTTTTACCGGCTACGTTTTCGAGGTCAGCCAGCTTAGCGTAGATATCATCAACGATATCCTGACCTATTGTCTGTCCTTCTTCATAGTATCTGGTACAAGCTTCCGTAGTGACAGTAAAACCAAAAGGCACCGGCAGACCTATCTTCGTCATCTCAGCCAGGTTGGCACCCTTGCCGCCCAGAAGATCTCTCATGTCTTTTGATCCTTCATTGAATGAATAAACAAATTTCTTCATTTTCGTCTCCTCTTAAAATACTAATCTTTCTTCGATATATTTCCTAACATCACTTACAGGCACTCTGACCTGATCCATGGTGTCACGATCTCTGATGGTTACGCATCCGTCCTCTGCAGTATCAAAATCCACGCAGATGCAGAATGGCGTTCCGATTTCATCTTCTCTCCTGTACCTCTTTCCGATGGAACCTGCCGCGTCATAATCTACGCTGAAATACTTTTGCAGGTCTTCGAATATCGGTTCGGCGACATCCGAAAGCTTCTTGCTGAGAGGCAGTACCGCCGCCTTGAACGGAGCCAGAGCGGGATGAAGCCTCAGGACTTTTCTGATGTCTTCCTTGCCCTTGGCGTCTGTGAGCACTTCCTCATCGTAAGCATCCGTAAGGAATGCCAGCAGCATTCTCTCTACGCCTACGGAAGGTTCGATGCAGTACGGTACGTATTTCTCATTCGTCTCAGGATCCAGATAACTCATGTCCTGTCCCGAGTGATTCTGATGCGCCATAAGGTCGAAGTCGGTTCTGGAGGCTATGCCCCAAAGCTCGCCCCATCCGAATGGGAACAGGTACTCGATATCCGTCGTCGCATTGCTGTAATGGGAAAGCTCTTCAGGGTCATGATCTCTGAGCCGGATATTGTCCTCTTTGATGCCCAGCGATTTCAGGAAATCCGCGCAGTATCCTCTCCAGTAATCGAACCAATCCAGCTCAGTGCCCGGCTTGCAGAAGAATTCCAGTTCCATCTGCTCGAACTCTCTGGTTCTGAAAATAAAGTTCCCCGGAGTGATCTCGTTTCTGAATGATTTGCCAACCTGCGCAATACCAAACGGTATTTTCTTTCTTGAGGTTCTCTGCACATTCTTGAAGTTGACGAATATACCCTGCGCCGTTTCCGGTCTCAGATATATCTCAGCCTTTGAATCTTCGGTTACGCCCTGAAATGTCTTAAACATCAGGTTGAACTGTCTGATCCCCGTGAAGTCGGATTTGCCGCACTCAGGACAAACGATGCCTTTTTCCTGAATGAATTCCTCCAGTTTCTCGTTGGACCATCCGTCCACCTGAACGTCCTTTTGTCCCTGCTCCTCCAGATATCCTTCGATAAGATGATCAGCTCTGAATCTGGCCTTACAGGCTTTGCAGTCGATCAGCGGATCGGAAAACCCGCCCACGTGACCTGAGGCGACCCATGTTTCAGGGTTCATCAGAATCGCTGCGTCAATGCCTACGTTGTACTTGGACTCCTGTACGAACTTACGTCTCCATGCGTCCTTGATATTGTTCTTGAGTTCAACTCCCAGCGGGCCGTAATCCCACGTATTTGCCAGACCCCCGTATATCTCTGAACCCGGGAAGATGAACCCGCGGTTCTTCGCCAGAGCTGTGATTTTTTCCATCGTGATTTCAGTCATATTTAATTGTTATTCCTCGTCGTTTACTTTCTCTTCTACTTCTTCTGCAACTTCTTCTGCGGCCTCTGAAACTTCCTCGGCGACTTCTTCGGCTGCTTCTTCTGCCTTCTCTGCGACATCGTTCTTCTTGATCTTTTCTGCGATATCATCAGCGAATTCTCCTGCCTTTTCTACGAAGTCTGAAACACCGTCGACAGCCTTATCCATGAATTCGTTTTCTTTGGCCTTTTCTACGAAGTCACTCTTCATGGCCTTTTCATAATATTCTTTGCCCTTTTCCTTGAGGAAGTCAGCCTTGTCGCTTCCCTTTTCGGCTACTGTAGCTACTGTATCGGAAACAGCATCACTGACGTCGATAATGGTACCGTCAGTCTTGATGACTTCGATCGTGCACTTGAACCCAAAGGCTGCAACCAGAGCAACGACTGAAGCCAGCGGCGCGATGCAGATTCCCAGTATGCCGGCGTTTACAGGAATGTTCAGGATCGTATCATCAGCTCTCTTGACCTGAATCTTGGCAACATTGCCTTTTTTGACAAGTTCTTTGAGACTCGTAAAGAGTGCCTCACCTTTCTCGCCGAATCCTCTGCCCTTTTCTCCTGAATTGACTGTCTCTTCGATTGAAATGATAGCATCTACTACGCTTCCGTCTGCGTCTTCGAGAGCTTGTTTCGCTTCAGCATAGGTCACGCCGGTTCTGTCCTTAACCAGTTCGATCTTTTCTAATGTAATCTCCATGTTCATCCTCCTTAAATCAGTTTCTCACTCTTTATGTTCGATACGTCCAGGTAGTAAGCCGCGTACTCTCTGATCAGACGCTGCAGCTGCTTGCCTGCACTCTCGTTCAGCGCAATATTTTCTAGTTTTTTCAGCGGTTGTGTCGCAAAGTATCTTAACACATCGATTATACCAAATTCATCTTTGTAAATCAACGAATTGCTGACAGCGTGATCGCTGCAGACAAAGCCTCCGGACTCGATGCTGAAAAACTCATCTCCCGTACATTCCGCGCGGGTTTTACCGCATACGGTGCATCGCTCCAGTTCCGGCATCACTCCCGCAAATCTCAGCAGTTTGGTCTGATATGCCAGGACCAGAGTTCCGATGCCTTTGTCTCTGTTTTGCAGTAGTTCAAAGAACTCCAGCAGCAAGTCAAATACGGCCTGCTGCGGCACCCCTTCTTCCAGCACTTTTTCGGTGAATTCCAGCACATACGCCCCGTTCATATATTTGTCCACATCTTCGCCGATCTTGTAAAAGCTCCGCAGCGTCTCCGCGCTGTTGATATTGTAGCTGTCTCTGTTGACAAACAGTTCATACCTGCCAAACGTGAACGGTCTGAGCGCCAGGGTGCTTTTGCTCCTGCCCTTATCGCCTATGCTGGTTCCGGCGCTGATCTTGCCGTACTTTCTGGAAAACAGCACGATCATCCGCCTGTTGTATGAAGTTTTGATCTGTCTTAATACGATACCTTCTGTGTCCGTAAGCATGTGATGCCGCAACCTACTCCTTATATCCGAAATTGCTCAGCGCGATGTCGCTGTCTCTCCAGTTCTCCTTGACCTTGACCCAGGTCTGCAAAAACACCTTCGTGCCCAGCAGGCCCTCGATCTCTTCTCTGGCGCTCTTGCCGATGCCTTTGAGCTTCCTGCCGTTTTTGCCTATGATCATTCCCTTGTGGGATTTTTTCTCACAGTAGATGACCGCGCTGATCTCGGTAATATCTTCCCGTTCAATATACTGCTCTATCTCCACCGCTACGCCGTGAGGCACTTCATCCTGCAGATGAAGCAAAATCTTCTCACGGATGATCTCGCTGACGATAAATCTGGCCGGATTCTCCGTTACCATGTCTTCCGGGAAATACATCGGGCCTTCCTCCATGAATCTCGCCGCGGCGTCGATGACGTCTGCCACATTCACTCCGTTGATCGCGGCCGTCCCGAGGATGTCCTCAAATATTCCCAGCGCTTCATACTCCTTATAGATCTGCGCGAACTCATCCGGATCCATCTGATCGATCTTATTGATCACCAGTATCTTCGGCGTATCCGTTTCTTTCAGCAATTCGAGGATATACCGATCTCCTGGGCCTTTGCTCAGGGCATCGTCAACGATAAATATGATGGCGTCGACTTCCGCGAAGGTGCCTGTTGCCGCATCTGTCATGTACTGCCCCAGTTTGTTGCGGGGTTTGTGTATCCCCGGCGTGTCGATGAATATCATCTGCAGATCGTCCGTGGTATAGATTCCCCGGATGGTGTTTCTGGTCGTCTGCGGTTTCTCTGTTGTAATGGCGATCTTCTCGCCCAGTATGGCGTTCAGTAGTGTGGATTTGCCCACGTTAGGTCTTCCTACTATCCCTACGAATCCTGATCTCATCTGTCGTACCTTCCTGCCATGATCTGTTTTTCTCTGGCTCTCATTATCTTCTTGTCTTCATCGGTCATGTGGTCGTATCCCAGCAGATGCAGCACACTGTGTGTGAACAGGTAGACGACCTCTCTTTCGGGAGAATGGCCGTACTCCTCCGCCTGCTGCAGCGCTTTCTCGAGACAAATGACCACGTCTCCCAGCAGCAGTTCCTCCGGGGTCTGCTCCATATCCTCATACATTTCCTGCAGTGCTGCAAAGTCGTCGATCATCGGAAATGACAACACATCCGTCGGCCTGTCGACGCCGCGATAGTCCCGGTTCAGTTCATGGATCTCATCCATTGACACGAAGGAAAGGCTGATTTCCACCACGTCCGGATCCAGGATTTCGATCCCCGTTTCTTCTCTCTCCAGCGCTACACATGCCGCAGCTGCGTCGGCGAAATCGTCCATGAGTCTGTCTGTCAGTTCTGTCCCGTTGCTTACCAGTATGTCCATATCTATTCCTCGTCCTTCGGCGGATTCGCCTTATAGTATTCATCGTAGGCGCTGATGACTTTTTTGACCAGCTGGTGTCTGACCACGTCCACATCGGTCAAATAGCAAAAGCCAATCTCGTCTACTGCCTTCAGCACGTTCTTCGCTTCGATCAGTCCGGACTTCTTGCCTCTCGGCAGGTCGATCTGCGTGATGTCTCCCGTCACGACTACCTTCGACCCAAAGCCCATTCTGGTCAGAAACATCTTCATCTGTTCCGGCGTCGTGTTCTGCGCTTCGTCCAGTATGATAAATGAGTTGTCCAGCGTCCTTCCTCGCATGTAGGCCAGAGGGACCACCTCGATGATTTCCTTTTCTTTCAGTCTCAGGGCGCTTTCTCTTCCCAGCACGTCATACAGCGCGTCATACAAAGGCCTGAGATATGGATCCACTTTTTCCTGCAGATCCCCCGGGAGAAATCCCAGCCGTTCCCCCGCTTCCACCGCGGGCCTCGCCAGAATGATCTTCTGCACATCCCGGTTCTTAAACGCGTGGACTGCCATGGCCACTGCAATATAGGTCTTGCCCGTGCCGGCAGGGCCTATGCCGAATACGATATCCTTGCCGCGGATCGCGTCGACGTATTTTTTCTGTCCTACGGTTTTTGGTCGCAGAGGTTTCCCCTCATGGGTGAAGCAGATGATGTCCCGGGACAGTCTCTCTCCCGCCTGTTCGTTTTTATATGAAATGCCGTGTTGTTTCAGGTCTTTGATATAACCTATTTTCTGTTCGTCCAATTTTTCTCCTTTACTGAGCACGTCGATCATCTCGGAAAGGATGGCCTCAGCCTCCTCCTCCCGCGCGCCCTTTAACACCAGATTATTGCCGCGCTGGATGATATCCACCCCCAGTTCCCCTTCAATGATCCTTAGATTTCTGTCCAGGCTTCCAAAAAGTTCTCCTCTGTCGATATTCTCTCCCAAAGGGATAACCTTCATTCTGTTTCTCCTTTACTACGGTTTATCTTCATGTAAACGACCTGCTCCGCGACTTTGATGCCGTCCACGGCAGCAGACATGATGCCGCCTGCGTATCCGGGGCCTTCTCCTGCGGGAAACAGTCCCCTGATTTCCGTCTGCATCGTCTCGTCTCTCCTGATTCTCACCGGCGACGAACTTCTGGATTCCACAGCGGTCATTCTGGCGTCATCCCTGTCAAATCCCTTTAGTTTCCGTCCCAGATGAGGCATAGCTTCCAATATGTCATCGGCAGCAAAATCCGGAAGGCTTCTCCTCACCGGATCATCGGCTCTGGTTCTGAACTGCCCGTACGTCGATACCGCTTTGTTCTCCCAGGCCAGCTTCTCGTATTTTCTCTGAAATTCGATCCCGGAAAGCGGATGCTCCCCCAAATCGTCAGTGCGTACATCCACCAGCAGCCCGCTGTTGGCGAACTCGCCGTCCCGGGCACTGTTGCTCATTCCATTGGTAACATGTGTGTTCGCTTCTGTCGATGCGTCTATCACGTGACCTCCGGGACACATGCAAAAGGTGTACACTCCCCGTCCGTCAGCGCACCGGTAATTGAGTTTATATTCCGCTGGTCCTATGATTTCAGCCAGCTTCGGGTCTCCATACTGCGCCCGGTTGATCATTTCCTGCGGATGCTCGATCCTGACGCCGATAGAGAACGGTTTCTTCTCCATCGCGATGCCCATATCATACAGCATCCTGAAGGTATCCGCGGCGCTGTGTCCTGTCGCCAGAATCAGCGCATCCGTTTCGATCTCCGTCAGGCTTCCGTCCGCGATGGTTCTCACCTGCACCCCGCAGAGCCTCTGTGGATAAGCGCCCTGCTGATCTCCTGCCGTCACGATGCCATCCAGCTTCGATCCGAATCGCACTTCCCCTCCCAGAGCTTCAATGTGATGCCTCAGGTTCTTTACGATATCCCGCAGTCTATCCGTGCCGATGTGGGGTTTGTGTTTGTACAAAATCTCCGCATCCGCTCCCGCGGCTACAAATTCCTGCAAGACCTTCCGGATCCGGATATCACGGATTCCCGTAGTGAGCTTGCCATCGGAAAACGTACCGGCTCCGCCTTCTCCAAACTGAACGTTCGATTCCGGATCCGGGGCTTCCATCTCCCCTGATTGGAATCTGCGAACGTCCTCGATTCTCTCCTCTACCGCTTTGCCCCGCTCAAGCACGATGGGCGCAAAGCCCGCTTCAGCCAGTATCAGCGCGGCGAACATGCCGCAGGGTCCGAATCCGGCGACAACCGGTCTATATCCGGGACTGACCTGATCCAGTCCTTCCGGCTCGAACCGGTATTCCTGAACTCTGGCTTCCTCCAACGGGAGCTTTCCATCGTAATCAAAGTCCAGCGTATAGACCATCATCACGTCCGGTCTCTTTCTGGCGTCTATCGATTCTTTGATGATCTGCGGGTTTGTGATATGGATCCGGGATGACTTGCAGCGCAAAGCCTTTGCGATCTTTTTCTGCGCTGCCGCCACCAATTCATCCATGCCTTCCCCCGGCCTGATTTTTAGCTGCGTGATCCTGTATCTCATCGCGTTTTTTTGTTGATGGCGCGGGCAGCTTTGTATCCGGTCTCCCAGGCGTTCTGCAGGTTGAAGCCGCCGCACGGTCCCTGAATATCCAGCACTTCACCGGCGATATAAAGCCCCGGGGTTTTGAGAGACTCCATGGTTCTCATATTGACTTCGCTGGTCATGATGCCTCCCGCGGTGCACTGGGCGTTTCTCCATCCTTTGACCTTCTTGACGCCGAGGCGTATATCCTTGATGATCTCCACGCCGCATCCCGCTCCGGCAACGTACCTGTCAACGGAAGCTGCCAGTTCTCCGGTCAGTACGCCCAGCGCAGATTTCCTGCCGCTGAGACTTCCTTCATAAAGATCCGGCGCCAGATCCACGGAAAGTGTATATCTGCCCATGGCCTCTTCGACTTTTTCGCCGTCTTCCGCCGTAATGTATCGGGTCAGATTAAAGACGCAAATGCCGGATATGCCGTCCGCGGTAAACTGTATCTCGCCTCGCTCTCTGCCGGCTTCTGCTACAGGAGCGCCATCCTTAAGCAGCCTGACGGTCCCTCTGGCCCTGATGCCTTTGACCTTCTCGAAATCGATGACGTCGCTTTCTTCACACTGCACCGGCGCCAGAATCGGATACACTCTGCTGACTTCGTGGCCTAAGGCCTTTGCTATGCTGTAGCCGTCTCCCGAAGTGCCGTACTGCGGAGCGGCCTTGCCGCCCGTTGCCAGGATGACGTACCCCGCCTTCACGGTGACTACTTTCTGTCCTGATGCGGCCCGGACAGTGAATCCCGTTTCTCCGTGCTCTACGGCTTCGACCTTGTGGGAGTAGAAGGTCTTGATATTCTTGCCCTGGGCTCTCACCAGAATCTCCGCTACATCTTTCGCTTTGTTGCTGTACGGGAAGTATCTGCCCTCTTCATCACAGTATGTTTCAAGCCCCAAAGACGCGAAAAAATCCAAGGTCGCTTTTTTATGTGTGCAGGCGTCGTTGGTGATGTTGCATCTGCCGCCGCCTGTTGCCATAAGCTTGCGTCCAGGGATTTCGTTCTTGTCAAATATGCATACTTTGAGATTTTCATCCAGGGCAGCAGCGGCGATAAGTCCGGCCGCTCCGCCCCCTATTATACATACATCGAATTTTCTCATATTACTTCTGCTGTCTCGTGGCGATGTTTTCGATCATTTCGATCTGCTCCGCCTGTTGTTCTTTCTCCTTTTGCGTTTCAAACCTGCTGGCTACCGCATCAGGTTTCTCGTCTACTTCATCGTTTATGATCACGGCTTCCTTTGGCCGTCTGTAAACCCTGATATAGGACTTCTTCTCGTGCGGCATATCGATGCCCAGTTCGATGGCATTGATGCCCTGCAGGATCAGGAATATCCCCAGCAGCGATACCACCGTCACCCAGGTAAATAACGGATCCACAAATCCGAAGATCCCGATGCACGTCGTCGCTATGCCGGTGATCAGCGTGGCCTTGAAGTTGGTGCTCTTTCGCTCTCTGTTGATACGGCTGGCAGCCTCGATTCTCAACAGGCCGGACACCAGGACCCACATTCCGAATATCATCGGTATGGCGATATCCACAACCAGCTGGTTGCACAAAATCAGCACGCCAAGAAGCAGCGTAAGCAGGCCGTCGATCAGAATCCAGCCGTTGTTGTCGCCCTTATTATGCAGACCTCTGCCCACAAAGTAGGCCAGTGAATGAATAACGCCGTTGATGACCATGATCGCACCAACGACGAAAGCTATGTTCAGAAAGGTCTGTCCAGAATTAATAAAGCAAAATGCCCCTCCGGCGATCATCAGGATGCCGCCGATTATTGTCAATACTCTCATCTAAATCTATGCTCCCGTTAAAAGTTACCAGATATCATCAAATTCTTTCGTCTGGTAACCGTCATTATCTTCTTTTACTGTTGGTTTTTGTCCAGCCAGGATCTTCAGCAGCGCAAAAAGCGCCCCCAAAATAAGGAAGGATCTCCTCAGCTGTCTGTTCAGTTCTATAATTTTACTTGCCATATATCTCAACCAATCTTGTTATCTCTGATTTATTGAAAACATTATATCACACAACATATGCTATTTGTATGGTGATTTTCTGAAGAATGCAACTGTATGTTATAATACATTTATGGATAATTATACCGCTGACAATACAGCTTCAAATGACCGCGTTATCCTGCACTGCGACATGAATGGATTCTTCGCTTCTGTGGAGCTTCTGGACCATCCGGAGCTGCGTGATGTGCCGATGGCTGTGAGCGGTGATCCCGACAGCAGGCACGGCATCATCCTGGCCAAAAACGAGATTGCCAAATCCTACGGCGTCGTGACCGCCGAGACCATCTGGCAGGCGAAAAAAAAGTGCCCGGATCTCAGAACCGTACCTCCTCACCATGAGAAGTACAGGGCTTACAGCAAGCTGATCAACGCTGTTTATCTGGAATACACCGATCAGGTGGAACCATTCAGCGTCGATGAAAGCTGGCTCGACGTGACCGCCAGCCGCAAGCTGTTCGGCACCGGACCTGAGATCGCTGATGAGATACGCAGACGCATCAGAGAGAAGTACGATCTGACTCTCTCTGTTGGCGTGTCATTCAATAAGATATTCGCCAAGATGGGCAGTGATTACAAAAAACCCGACGCCACCACAGTGATCACCAGAGACAATTTCAGGGATTTGCTCTGGCCCCTTGATATCGGGGAACTGTTTTTTGTCGGCGGCGCCACTGCCGGCAAGCTCCGCAAGTTCGGCATCAAAACCATCGGTGATCTGGCGCTTTCGGATCGCCGGATGATTTCAGATCTTCTGGGCAAACACGGCGGCGAGATCCACGATTATGCCAACGGCCTGGATACGACGCCGGTTCTGCTCTATTCTCAAAGAGCAAAGGCGAAATCTGTCGGCCATAATGTTACCTTCAGCCGAAATCTTCAGGGCCGGGAGGACATAAAAAAAGCTGTCATGAGTCTTTCCTCCGAGGTTGCCTCGCGCCTCAGAAAAAAACACATGAAAGCCTTTGGAATCAAGGTCGATATCAAAGATACCGATCTCAAGGTCATATCCCGCCAGACACAGATTTCCACGCCTACCAACCTGACGGAAGTGATTGCCGAAACATCACTATCCATCATCGACTCCTTATGGAATCCGGACAGACCCATCAGGATGCTGTCCATCACCGGCATCAACCTGTGTGATGAAAATCAGGCCCAGCAGCTCTCGCTCTTCGCCTCCGAAAACGTCCGTATGGAACAGGGCGAAAAAGTCGAACGCGCTATGGACGATATCCGGGCCAAATTCGGTTCAGGAGCCATCAGCTTCGCGGGCACCATGCACCGTGATTTCTAGCGCTATGCCAGCACCTCTGCCAACTCATACATGGATTTCTTGAATTCTCTCTTCATGAGGATGGCCTCACCCAGATCAACGGAAACCACCTCGCCTTCCTGCACGCCGACAGCCCTGCTAGGGGTATCATCATAAAGCAGGCGGACTGCTTTGGCTGCAGTGAGGCTGGCAAGCCTCCTATCCTTTTCGGACGGGCTTCCTCCCCTCTGGATGTAGCCGGGAACAACTGTCCTGGCCTCTCTGGCCGTCATGTCCTCCAGGATCTTTGCCAGTTCTGCGGAATCCATATCTACGCCTTCCGCCATCAGGATCAGACTGTGGGCTTTGCCCGATCTCTGGCCTTTGAGCACCTTGCGGCACACCTCATTGATATCCACCGGCACTTCCGGTACCAGAATCACGTCCGCGCCGCCGGAAAGCCCCGTATACAGCGCCAGATCGCCGCAGTGCCTTCCCATCACTTCTATGATTGTCGTTCTCTCGTGGGAAGAAGATGTGTCTCTGATGTTGGTGATCAGTCCCAGAATCGTGTTGGCCGCCGTATCGAATCCGATGGAGAAATCCGTATAGCCCAGATCATTGTCGATCGTGCCCGGAACTCCCATCACCGTGATGCCGCGTTTCGACAGCTCGTATCCGCCTTTGAAGGAGCCTTCGCCTCCAATGACCACAACTCCTTCAATTCCGAAGGTCTGGCACATTTTCGCCGCGTGATCGATCCATTCTTCTTCGTGAAACCTCTTGCTTCTGGCGGTTCTTAAAATCGTACCGCCGCGCTGCAGTATATCGCCTACCGAATGTGATTTGAGCTCTTCGATGTCTCCATCCAGGAGCCCTTCATATCCTCTTCGTATTCCATATACTTCCATTCCCAGGGCGATGCCCTGTCTGACCACCGCGCGTATCGCTGCGTTCATTCCCGGTGCATCGCCACCGCTTGTCAGTACTCCGATTCTCTTCATCTCTTGTAGTTTTCCTCTCCTACTATTTCTTTTATTTCTCTCTCAAAAGCTTCGCACGGATCGACCCAAAGCTGCTTGTCCGTCCTGCGCGAGCCACCCTGCGGGTAATAGATGATGCTTTGCCAGTTCCCCGGATATTTCTTCATTATACACGAGATCCTGGAAAGCACAACATCGTTTTGTTCATTGATATTATGGATTCCGTCTCCCGGCGGCAGTTTGATTTTGACCAGGCCCTCCGGCTGGACTGCAGGCTGCGGCGCGGGCCGTGCTGCTGGGCGGGCTTCCGGCTGTGAAGGCTGCTGCGTCGTTTTGCTCAGCTCCGCCAGATCGACGATCTCGTTGGCGAGGATCTTAGGCGTCTCTCCTTCTTTGAAGTTGATCGTGCCTTTGACGGATATGATGGAATCCTCGTTAATGAGACCGCTGCTCTTTTCGTATACGTTCGGGAAGACCACCACCTCGACAGGTCCGTACAGGTCCTCCATATCCACGAAGGACATCATCTTGCCGTTTTTGGTGATCAGATTTTTCTTGCCGGTGATGATCCCTGCCATGACGGCGGTCATGCCGTCGGTGATATCACTCTGGACCATGGTGTCTTCTTCATCACCGGCCACCAATGCCAGATCCTGACTGGTTACCGTCACGTTTCTCTTGATGATGTCCGCGTACTCATCCAGAGGATGCGCGGTCAGATACACCCCCAGCATTTCCTTCTCCTGGGAAATCAGGATGTCCAGATCGAAGTTCCGCACGTCCGGCAATTTGTTGGACGCGCCGGCTTCCATGGACTGGGCGTTTGTCTGAAACAGCGATATCTGGCCTGAAATATTATGTCTGGCCGACGACTGAGCGGAATCCATCAGGGATTCGTAGATTCCCATGTGGGCCGCTCGGTTTTCGTTCAGCGTATCCATGGCGCCGGATTTGATCAGGCTCTCCACCGCCTTCTTATTCACTCTGCGGATATCGATATTGTCGATCAGCCTAAAGATATCTGCCGGCTTGCCCTTTTGCTCTCTGGCCTCGATGATGGCGTCAATGGCGCCTTCTCCCAGATTCTTGATGCCCAAAAGCCCGAATCTGATCTTGCCGTCAACAACGGTGAATTTCTTGCCGCTTTCGTTGACATCAGGCGGCAGCACTTCGATGCCCATTTCGCCGCAATTTCTGATATATCCCGCCATGGCTTTTGCGTCTCCCATGACGCTGCTCATGAGCGCTGCCATGAACTCCACCGGATAATGGGTCTTCAGGTAGGCCGTCTCATACGCCAGCACCGCGTAAGCTGCGGCGTGCGACTTGTTGAAGGCGTACTCGGCGAAGCTGATCATCTGGTTGAAGATTTCTTCGGCTGCTTCCTGCGGAACCCCGTTCTCTGCGCAGCCGGCCATGAAGTGCTTCTTTTCTTCCAGCATGACGTCCATCTTTTTCTTGCTCATGGCGCGCCTTACCAGGTCAGACTGCCCGTACGTATATCCGCCGAGATCTCTTACGATCTGCATGACCTGTTCCTGATAGACCATGCATCCGTAGGTGACCGACAGAATCGGCTTCAGGCTCTCGTGGACGTACTGCACGTGATCGGGATGTTTCTTGTTATCAATATATGTCGGGATCGACTGCATCGGTCCCGGTCTGTACAGGGCGATTCCCGCCACGATATCCTCGAAGCAGTCGGGTTTCAGATTCTTCATGAAGGACGTCATCCCGCCGCTTTCCAGCTGGAATATTCCCTGGGTGTTTCCCTTTGCTATGGTTTCGAACACTGCCGGATCATCGTATTCGATCTTTGACAGATCCAGCTTGACGCCGTGGTCAGCTTCTATCATCTCCAGCGCATCTCTGATGATGGTCAGGTTCCTGAGCCCCAGGAAGTCCATCTTCAAAAGGCCCAGCTCCTCGATCGTGGTCATGTTGAACTGGGTCGAAAGGCCTTTGTCCGCCAGATACAGCGGCACGTATTCGTCCAGAGGCAGCCTGGAGATGACGACGCCGGCCGCATGGGTGGATGCGTGGCGAGGCATCCCTTCCAGAGCCTTTGCCATGTCCACCACCCGCCTGGTCTGGTCGCTGGATTCGTACATTTCTTTGAACTCGGGACTGGTATCCAGCGCCTTATCGATGGTCATTTTCAGCGCGTTCGGTATGGCCTTGGCGATGGCGTCCGTTTCCTGGTAGCTGACGTTGAGCACTCTGCCTACATCCCGGACCGCCTGTTTGGCTTTCATGGTGCCGAATGTGATGATCTGAGAGACGTTGTCCTTGCCGTATTTCCTGGTGACGTATTCGATGACTTCACCACGCCTCTCATAGCAGAAATCGATATCGATATCCGGCATGCTGACTCTCTCCGGATTCAAAAACCGCTCGAAGATCAACCCGTGTTTGATGGGGTCTATGTCCGTGATCCTCAGGGCATACGCTACGATGGATCCGGCCGCCGAACCTCTGCCCGGTCCCACCATGATATTCTGGCTTTTGGCGAAATTGATGAAATCCCAGACGATGAGAAAGTACTCCACATAGCCCATGTTCTCGATGGTGGAAAGTTCGTAGTCCAGCCTTTGCTGCAGATCCTCCGTCACATTCCCGTACCGCTCCCGCATGCCTTTCTCGCAAAGGCTTCGGAGGTAATCCCTGTTGGTCATGCCATCCGGCGCATGAAATTCCGGCAGGTGGAGCTCACCGAAAGTAAAGGTGACGTCGCACCTCTCGGCTATTTTCATCGTGTTGTCGCAAGCTTCCGGGATATTGCTGAAGATTTTGCGCATTTCGTCTTCCGACTTCAGGTAGAACTGGTCGTTTGCGAAACGCATTCTGTTTTCTTCGTCGATGGTGGTTTGTGTCTGGATGCACATGAGGACATCCTGTGCTTCGGCGTCCTCCTGTCTGACATAGTGGACATCGTTGGTGGCTACGAAAGGAATTCCCGTTTCCTCATGAAGCCGCTTCATGTCGGGAAGGATCCTGGCTTCGTCTTCAAGACCCTGATCCTGCAGCTCCAGGAAATAATTGTCCTCCCCGAAGATCTCGCGCATTTCCAGCGCTTCTTTCCTGGCTCCGGCATAATCGCCGTTGAGAAGCATTCTCTGCACATCGCCGGCCAGGCACGCGGACAGAGCGATGATGCCATCGCTGTACTGCCTGAGTACTTCTTTATCGATTCTCGGCTTGTAATAGAACCCGTTCCTGTAGCCCTCGGAAACGATCTTCATCAGGTTTTTGTAGCCCTGATTGTTTCTGGCCAGCAGGACGAGGTGTCCCATGTATTTGTCTTTATCTACATCTTTATCGAATCTCGTTCTGGCGGCGGTATACACCTCACAGCCGATGATGGGTTTGATTCCCTGCTTCTGACACTCCCTGTAGAAGTCTATCACGCCGAACATGACGCCATGATCCGTGATGGCCAGCGCCTCCATGCCGAGCTCTTTAGCTCTGGCTACGATATCACCTATTCTGGACGCTCCGTCCAGAAGGCTGTATTCAGTATGAACATGAAGATGCGTGAATCCCATTGAATTCTACCCCCAGATAATTGCAAACGCCCTTCGCCAGGCCTCTGCCATATGCATCGTATTTCTTTCTCAGAATTTTATTGTCCTTGCTGATGCATCCCGTTTCGAACAGGCACGCTGTGCCGTGAACCTTCTTGCTGTTCAGCGTTTTGAGATCCTTTCGTTTTTGGAGACCTCTGTTTTTGATGTTGACTTCCTGATGCACCGCTTTGTTCAGCGCCTTTGCCAGCTTCTTTTGTTCGCTGGTACGATAAAGCGGCAGGGTTCCTGCCTTTGCCTTCTTATAGTCGCAGTGGATATTCAGGAATACGCTGACGCTGTGCTTGTCGAGGAAGTCCAGCGTCTTGAAGAGGTTTTTGTTATTGCCCGAAAAGGCGTCGGTATAAACATATATGCCGCTGTCTCTCAGATAGTTTGTGGTGGCTTTGGCAATCGGAATCATCAGCTTTGCTTCCTGATATTTCTTCCATCGGCATCCGGAATCCCATCTGCCTTTGCTGTCTATGCCGTGGCCCGTCTCCACATAGACGCGGATGATCTCGGCGGTGGCGGCTTCAGAATACAGGGTATACTGGCCCGCGGATTTGGCGCGCACGTAATAGTATGCCTGCTTGCCGGATTTGACCTTCTTATCGTGGTATGTGGTGTTGCCCGTCTTGGCGAGAGCCTTTTGCGTCAAAGGATCCGTTGATGCCTTATACGTTCTGACCAGTTCATAGGTCACGGGTTCTCCGCTGTCAGACAGGATCTCTTCCCACGTGATCCGGATGCCTTCACCCTCCACCTGAGCCTCCGCAGCCGGCTGCAGCTGTTCAAATGTTATTTCCGGTTCCGCCGGTACTTCCGGCTCCGTCTGTTCGCCGGCATCCGGTATGTTCTCCGCATCTATAGCCGTATCCTCACCAAAGACTGACACCGGGATGAATGCCAGGGTCATGATGATTGAAATCAACGCGATGGATAATTTTTTCATGATTTATTCCGCCTTTATTCGTGGTTTTCTTTTGCTTTGGAGTATATTATATCACAGTTGCCCAGCTTTTAGAATGACCGCGGCTGCAAGGCAAGATAAGTGACATGCTCCCACCACTTGTAGAAGTGGGGGCTTCCTGCTCAATGGTCCTAT
>JAUMVD010000047.1 GCA_030530285.1 Bacillota bacterium
AGCTAGACTGAGAGCCGAAGAGGAAGCCAGACTGAAGGCTGAGGAAGAGGCCAGAGCTCTTGCTGAGGCAAAGGCCAGGGAAGAAGCCAGATTAAAGGCTGAAGCGGATATGAGAGCGGCTCAGGAAGCCGAGAAGATAAAAGCTCAGAAGGAAGCGCGCATGGCTATCGAAGCGGAAGAACGCGCAAAGGCTGAGCAGGAACGAAGAAAAGCCGAAGAAGAAAGAATCAGAGCAAGGCTCACTCAGGAACAGGAAATGCTGACCAAGCAGGCGGAAAATGCCGCCGTTGAGCAGGAAGCAAGAAAGGTTCTGGAGCAGACAGCCAGAATGAGAGAAGCCGAAGCCGCTAAGATCAGAGCGGCCATCGCCGGCATCAAGGGCGAGATCGCAGCAGCTGCGCCGAAGGAACCGGAAGTACCGGTTGAACCTGCAGCACCTGCAGCTCCGGTAGAACCTGTTGCACCGGCAGAACCTGCGGCACCAGCTGCACCGGCAGAACCTGCGGCTCCGATCAAACCGGAGATCCCGGAAGAGCCGCCGGTCAAGGAAGAAACCTTTAAGATCGAAGATCTGACTGCGACCAGAAGACCTGTTACCCTGACGGATACGATTCCTCCTGGAGGACGTCCGATCCACAAAGTAGAGCCGATCATAGAACCGGAACCTCCTGTTTCTGTAGTACCGGAAAGAGTTACCTTTGCCAACACTACAGCCATACAGAGAGGCGATGTTGAAATAGAAAAAGCCCAGCAGGCAACGAGAGACAGAATCACGAAGATGGCAAAGGCCAGAGAAGATTTCTTTGCCAGCTACGAAGAAGAAGACAAAAAGCCTTCAACAGGCCGTGAGGACATGTTGCAGGCTGACAATGACCTGACAAAGACCAGAGTCATCGATAAATCAGCAGTTCTGGCAGGAATGGAGACGACCAGAAGAATTTCCAAGGCCGAGATCAGAGCCAAGGAAGACAAGGATTTCTTCGAAAGCCTGGAGAATGCCGCATCGGCAGTTCCGGTCATGCCTGAACCGGAGCCACCTGTAGTGAAAGAACCTCAGGAAACCGTTGAAGATCTGCTCAGCCAGTTCGAAACAGCCAATAATCTTCCGGTAGAAGAAACACCGGAACCTGTTGCGGAACCGGAATCAGCCTTTGCACCTGCAACGGAACCTGCAGCAGAGCCGGAATCAGCCTTTGCACCTGCACCGGAACCTGTCGCAGAACCTGAACCTGCAGCGGAACCGCAGCCGGAGATTCCGGAAGAAGGCTTTGCCGTTAAGGAAGAGCCTGCCGTCGTTCCGGACGCCGGAGCATTCGAAACGAATAAGCCTGGTCTGGAAGATACGATGATCATGCCGGAGAGAGAACTGCAGACAAAGGGATTTGTCAGCGATTTCGACAGCTACGGCGAGGAAGAAGCGGCTCAGCTCAGAGCGCAGCAGGAGGCCGAAGAAGCAGCGGCTTACCAGCAGTCACTGACGGAGCAGATTCCTGACGAAGTTCCTGCAGTTGAAGAAACTGAAGAAGAAGTGAAGAAGGGCGGAGTCGGCAGAGTCATTCTCAAAGTCATACTCGTACTTCTCATTATCATATTCGCGCTTGAGCTTGCCGGTATCGGCATCAAGTTCCTGGCGCCACAGAGCCAGGCGGCAGAAGGTATCGACAATCAGCTGAATAAGATCATTCACCTTATCACCGGATAAGTATACGTTATAGAGGGTAGGGATAATAAAGGAGGAATTGTTTTGCAGGAAAACATGCAAGAAACTAAGAAAAAGAAAAAACTGGGCGTGAAAGGAATTATCATTATCATTCTGCTTATCATTCTTCTTTTCGTCGCTTTGATAGGCTGGCTTACAGATTTCCTTTGGTTTAGAGAGTTAACATACGTTTCCGTATTCCTGACGAAGCTGTTTACGCAGCTTAAAATAGGAGTACCGACGTTCATCATTATCACGTTCCTTGCGTACGTGTACCTGAAATTTATCAAAAAAGGGTACATCAAGAAAGTGGACTCGGACGAGGAGTTCGATACGAAGCGGTTAAATCTGATCACGTGGGGACTGGCCGGAGCTTTTGGTGTGATTACAACGTATTTCGCGGTCACCAGGCTTTGGTTCCAGACGCTGCAGTTTGTCAACAGTTCGGATTTCAACATCAAAGATCCGCTATATCACATAGACATCTCGTTCTATGTGTTTAAGCTGAACTTCATCGAAGAGATCAACAGCATCATCATTACGCTGATCATTGCCTTTGCGATACTCACCGTAGTCTACTACATGATTCTGCTCACCGTCAGATCGCCAAAGATCTTCGAGACCGTGGAAGAACCGGTAGAAGAGGAAGAAGAATTCGTATATGACGATGACAGATATACCGGCGAGGACGAGGAATTCGGCAGAAATCTCGGTGATGACAACAATCCGTTCAGCGAGATCAACGAGATGTTTGGCAAGTTCACCAAGCAGTTCAGAGGCGGCGCCAAGAAGAAGCCGGCGCCAAAGAAGCAGCTTGACAATCAGAACTTCAGACTGATGATCCACATTGCGGAGAAGCAGCTGATCGTTGTCGGCATACTGTTCTTTCTCATGGTAGGCGTTCACTTCTTCCTGAAGCAGTACGACCTGCTCTTTGGAAGCACCGGTGCCGTTTACGGCGCGGGATTCACGGATGTCAACGTGACGCTGTGGATGTACAGAATACTGATGGCGCTGTCCGTTCTGGCGGCCATCGGATTCGCGGTAGGCATCACGAAGAAGAAGGTGAAACCGGCAATCGCCATTCCGGCGGTCATGGTATGTATCGGACTGATCGGTACAGGTGCTGCGTTGCTGGTACAGAACTTCATCGTATCGCCTGATGAAATCAACAAAGAGAGCAAGTATCTGGAAAGAAACATCGAATATACCCAGTACGCGTATGGTTTGGACAACGTTGACATGAAGGCGTTCAAGGCTACAGAGGATCTGGAGAGCAACGATATCGCCAAGAACGTGGAGACCATCTCCAACATCAGAATCAACGACTATGATCCGGCCAAGACATTCTACAATCAGACTCAGAGTATCAGACAGTACTACACGTTCAACGATGTAGACGTCGACAGATACACCATAGACGGTGAATATACGCAGACGTTCCTGTCGCCTCGAGAGATCGACGAGGAGAGGATCAGCGGAACGTGGCTGAACAAACACCTGAAGTACACCCACGGTTACGGCGCGACGCTTTCCAGGGTTGACCAGATCACGGCCAGCGGACAGCCTGACATGCTCATCGACAGCATACCGCCTGAATCCAAGGTCGACCTGCAGATCACCGATCCGGAGATCTACTACGGCGAGATGACCAATGACTATGTACTGGTCAATACGTCAGAAGATGAATTCGATTATCCTGACGGAAACAGCAACAAGTACTGCCAGTACAAGGGAGATGCCGGAATCAAGATGAATCTGCTGACGAGACTGATGTTCTCCGTCAGAGAAAGATCGCTCAAAATGCTGGTATCCGGCAACATCAAGGGTGATTCCAAGATCCTGATCAACAGAAATATTGAGAAGAGAGTACAGGAGATCATGCCGTATCTGGATTATGATGAAGATCCGTACATGATCACCGTTGACGGACACCTTTACTGGATCGTAGACGCGTATACGGCAACGAACAGATATCCGTATTCAGAACCGTATAGCGAGGAAACGGACGTCGACTATGTAAGGAACTCCATCAAGGTCGTCATCGACGCTTACACCGGAGAGACCAATTACTACATAGTAGACGCAAACGATCCTATCGCGCAGACATTCCAGAAGATCTATCCGAAGCTGTTCAAGGATCTGGAACAGATGCCGGATGGCATCAGAGCTCACATCAGATATCCGGCCACGCTGCTGAATATCCAGGCTGAGATCTACCAGAGATACCACATGAATGACGTGAAGGTATTCTACCAGAACGAGGACCTGTGGCAGATCGCCAGTGAGATCTATGGGACAGAAGAACAGGCGATGACGCCGAACTACTACATCATGAAGCTGCCGGGAGAAAAGAGCGCAGAGTTTGTAAACTCCATTCCGTTCACTCCGAAGGATAAGAAAAACCTGATGGGACTTCTGGTCGCAAGGAATGATGGTGAAGAGTACGGCAACCTGGTTCTCTATCAGATGCCTAAGAGCAAGATCGTTTACGGTCCAATGCAGGTAGAGGCGCAGATAGACCAGAACACAGAAATATCTAAGGAATTTTCACTCTGGAACTCATCCGGTTCCAAGTACAGCAGAGGAAACCTCTTCGTCATTCCTATCGAAGATTCACTGCTGTATGTAGAACCAGTTTATCTGGAAGCGACGAACTCGAGTATTCCGGAAGTAAAGAGAGTTATCGTAGTGTACAATGATGACATCGCTTATGAGTCAACACTTTCTGAGGCTCTGAATTCACTCTTCGGTGAAGGCAGCGCTTACGAGAGCAAGACAGGGCAGGATGAAGAAGCCGAAGGTGCTGACGGCGGCGAAAAGAAGACGCTGAGCAAGACGGAAATCATCCAGAAATGTCAGGAAGCTTACGATAATGCTCAGGATGCCCTTAAGGATGGCAACTGGGAGAAGTACGGCAAGTACATGGATGAGCTGGAGAAATATCTGAACCAGTTGAACTAACGATCACTGAATAAACCAATTCCAGAACATCCCCGAACAATCTTGAAATCGATGATTGGGGATGTTCTGTATTATTGCAGGAATTAAACCGAGAGCAAACAGGAGGAACAGATGCTCAATTACGATCTGGACAAAATGCTATACACGCTTCCTGCGGACCGGCACAGCGAAGAAGACATCAGGAACGCCCTGACGGCGCACCCGGAAGTCAAATTCGTTTCCGTAGTCGGCATAGACGTGGGAGGACATGACACGGATGAGAAGATACCCGTAGAAGAATTTCTCAAGGATATCGAAGGATTTCTCCAACACGGCGTGCAGACAGACGGATCCAGCGTAGTGCTTCCTCTGATTGCGGATTTGAACAACGCGAAAGTAGATATCATCCCCGACAGGACCGTCAACTGGTTCGTGGATCACAACTTCAACTATCCCGATCCCGAGACGGGGCTCCCTGTAGGGACGCTCAGAATCCCATCATCGCTGGTTCACAATGATGATGAGAGAGTCGGCTCCAGAGTCATACTGAGAGATGCGATTTTTAATTTTCAGAACGACCTTTTAGAGCTTTTGCGCAACAATCCATACGTATTCGATCATCTGGCGATTGACAGTGTGGACGACATCGAGGAGATCTGCGTCACCGCAGCGACAGAACTGGAATTCTGGGTCAGAACGCCGGATGACGATGCGGACAGAGAACAGCTGTCAACGGCGCAGCTTTTGAAAGAACAATACTGGAAGCGAACCACCGGACCGGTCAGGACGGCGCTGGAAGAGGTGCTCCTCGTGCTGCAGAAGTACGGTTTCGAAATGGAAATGGGTCACAAGGAAGTAGGCGGCGTCAAGGCGCAGCTGGGTAATTCCGGCAACTACGACCACGTGATGGAGCAGCTGGAGATCGACTGGAAATACTCCTCTCCGGTACAGGCGGCGGATAACGAGAACCACATCAAATACGTGGTGCGCGATATATTCAGAACTTACGGGCTTGAGGTCACATTCCTGGCAAAGCCTATGGACGGCGTCGCGGGCAGCGGCGAACATACACACATGGGCGTAGCAGCCAGACTCAAGGACGGCAGGATGGTCAACCTGTTCTCTCACGTCGATTCAGAGGACCAGTTCCTGAGCCCGATCGGATTCGGAGCGCTGATGGGCCTGCTTAAGAACTACGATGTCATCAATCCGTTCGTCAGCTCGACGACGGACTCTCTCAACAGGCTGAAGCCCGGATTCGAGGCGCCGGTTTGTATCGTAACATCCCTCGGACACAGCGCCCGCAAGCCGTCGAGAAACAGGACGGTACTGGTTGGACTGGTAAGAGAACTGGGCAATGACATGGCAACCAGATTTGAGCTGAGATCGCCGAATCCAAAGAGCAATACCTATCTGGTTTTGGCTGCGTCATATATGGCAATGCTGGACGGCATCAAAGAGGCTCTCGAGAACAGCAAAACCTCTGAGGATCTGGAGAAATCCATCTCAAAGGCTTATGGCGACCCGGATTTCTATCTGGATACCAACAGGGTATACCGATCGGAAAGAGACGTTTTTGATGAATATACACAGGATGAACGCGACAGATTTTTCGGCGAGGTTCCCCGCACAGTGTGGGAGAACCTGCAGGCCTTTGATAAATATCCGGAAAAGCTGGATATATTTAAGCGGGACGATGTGATGACTGAAGCGGCGCTGCAGTCATATCGGGAAGCCGTTCTGGAACAGTGGTCCACGGAACTTCAGAACAGGACGGTGCCGGAGATCATGGATCTCCTAAGAGAGTGCAAACGCATACACAATGACGATGAAAGCGTTGACTACGACAGACATTACTGGGGCAAAGTGCTGAGGCTTCGAAACGAGCTGGGAAAGAACTCGCTGGATGAGACCTGCATCCTTACCAGAATTATCGAATCCCTCAAAGAAAAGGATTATGAAACGGCTTCAAATCTGCAGATAGAAATGCAGGCCAAACTTGAAGAACTCGTTGAATTATATATGATTTACAGGAAGAACCTATTTTGATCACATGCAGCGTTGACGGGAGGAGCACATGTTAGATATCAAGAGAATAAGAGAAGATTTTGAAGGCGTTAAGAAGGCTGTTGAATCCAGAGGCAAAGGCGACTTCGGCATTGATGACGTCAGAGAGTTTGACATTAAGAGAAGAGAAATCTTATCGACCGTTGAACAGATGAAAAACGAGCAGAAGGTCAAGTCAAAGCAGATCCCTGTCCTGAAGAAGGAAGGCAAGAGTACCGATGATCTGATGGCTGAAATGAAGGCTCTGAGCGATAAAATCAAAGCCCTGGACGCGCAGGTCAGCGAATATGAAGAAAAGCTCCACGAAGCGATCCTCAATGTTCCGAATACTCCATATAAGGATGTACAGGTAGGCCTTGATGACAGCGATAACGTAGAGCTCAGGAAGTGGGGAGAACCGACGAAGTTCGACTTCGAAGAAAAGGCTCACTGGGACATCGGCGAAGCGCTGGATATTCTGGACTTCGAGAGAGCGGCTAAGATCGCCGGCGCCAGATTCACGGTGTACAAAGGCCTGGGCGCCCGCCTGGAGAGATCCGTCATCAACTTCATGCTGAACCTTCATACGGAAGAACACGGGTTTACCGAGATCCTGCCTCCGTTCATGGTCAACAGAATGGCGATGACAGGTACAGGCCAGCTTCCGAAATTTGAAGAGGACATGTTCTATATTCCGCAGAAGGATTTCTTCCTGATTCCGACGGCTGAGGTTCCGGTAACCAATCTTTATGACAATGAGATTCTGGACGCCGACCAGCTGCCGATCTACCATACGGCATATACGCCATGCTTCAGAGCAGAAGCGGGCAGCGCCGGCAGAGATACCAGAGGATTGATCAGACAGCATCAGTTCCAGAAGGTTGAACTCGTGAAATTCGTTAAACCGGAGACTTCCTATGACGAACTGGAGTCCCTGACGGCAGCGGCGGAGGAAGTCCTCAAGAGACTGGAAATACCGTATAGAGTCGTCAGACTCTCCACCGGAGATCTGGGATTCTCATCGGCGATGACCTATGACATAGAAGTGTGGATGCCGAGCTACGGCAGATACGTGGAAATCTCATCCTGCTCGAACTTTGAGAATTTCCAGGCCAGAAGAGCGAACATCAGATTCAGACCGGAAGAAAAGGGCAAGCCTGAATTTGTTCATACACTAAACGGATCAGGGCTGGCTGTAGGCAGAACCGTAGCCGCTATTCTGGAAAACTACCAGCAGGAAGACGGCTCTGTAGTGGTTCCTGAAGTGTTACGTCCATATATGGGTGTTGAAAAAATTGCGAAAAAATAGTATAATAATAAACATCTATTAAGGGAGCGAGTTTATATTATGATAAAAACAATAAAAAAACATATGAAACTGGCAACCGCTATCATGTCTGCAGTGGTACTTCTTCTTGGAGCTGCGGTTATTTACGCGGAGATTACACAGCCATACGCGGTTTACGCTGACGGAACGAAAGTTACCGATCCATACGTCATAACCGCCGGCGGTGAAGAGCTGTTCCTCGTTGAAGATCAGGCAACAGCCGAGGACGTTATCACTGAAGTAATGGATCAGTATACGCCGGAAGGCTCTCAGGTCAATTCCATTACCATTGACAAGAAAATCGAAGTTCTGCCAAAGAAACTCGAGAAGACCGATGAACCTGAGACTGTCCTGACCAGATCTGAAGCGGTCAAAACGATTCTGGCCAGCAACAAAACTGACGACCCGATGTTCGCTGTTACCATCAGCGCGGAAGCCGGCGCAGTCAAAGAAATGCAGCCGGGAGTAACCTACATCACAGATGATTCCGACTACGAAGGCAACGAAACTGTTGAGAGAGAAGGAACTTCAGGAAGTCAGGTAGTAACCGAAGAAAAAACTAGCGTAAACGGAAATACGCTTACAACAGAGGAAGTCGATAAGACTGTCATTCAGGATGGTATCGACAAGCTCATCAGCAAAGGCACCAAGTCACGTCCGGCCGACACGGTATTCCAGGATTATTCCGGATCACTGATGGGAAGCGGCGATGGACAGAACGTGGTCAATTACGCGAAGAACTTCCTGGGCAATCCGTACAGATGGGGCGGCACCAGCCTGACCCACGGATGCGACTGCTCCGGATTCATCTATGCTCTGTACAATCACTTCGGAGTAGGCGTTCCTAGAATGGGCATCTACAAAGTCGGCAAGGGCGTATGTCTGGCAGAAGCCAAGGCCGGAGACGTCGTTTACTATCCTGGCCACTACGCTATGTACATGGGCGATGGCAAGATCATCCACGCGTACAACTCCAGAGTTGGTATCGTAATCAGCAACGTACACGCACCGGGAACGATCCTCTCCATCAGAAGAATGATCGACTAGCGTGCCATCGGCTAGTGCATAATCGGCTAACGCACGAAGATAATAAAGACAACGAAGGCGCATCTATTGTAGATGCGTCTTTTTTATTGCACATGCAGCTCACTGTTGCCTTTGCTCCTTCTAAATGGTAAAATATGGAAATAGGAGGGTATCACATGGATTTAAGAGATTATATTAGTAAAAGCATCAAGCTGGATGAGAAGCGGCTGTCGCATTGTAGGAAACTGTACCGGGAATCAACGGAAGGATTATTAAAATGCAAAACCAACAGAAAGACAGGGAAACGGGAGTACTACATCAAACTGCCGGATGACAGTAAATATCAATACGCCGGACAGAAAAAAAGAAGCCTTGTCGTGTCTATCCAGAACCGGCGATTCGCAGGCGCTTTGATCAGGATTTTGGAACATAATATTCGGTGTAAACAAACTGTTTTGCATGAACTGTGGAGCGATGATAATGAGGACGTCCTGCGTCAACTTCCCGACGCATATGTACCGTCCAACGACGCAAAGGCGCATTCACGCCGCAAAATCAAGCAGTCCGAAAATCCCTTCAAGCCGGAAGAACTTAAACTGGAAACAAGTTTTGGCTTATGGGTAAGGTCGCGAGGAGAGCTGGCGATAGCAGAGCTTTTGTACAGCCTCGGAATTACATTTTACTATGAACGGAAGTTGACACTGCTGGTCACAAGATACGATGATGTCGGGGTGCCATATAAAACGAGGCAAAATTACTACCCGGACTTTACGATCATTCTCGGCAACGGCCTGCTGATTTACTGGGAGCACAAAGGCCTGATGAAAAAGCGCAGCTACGTCGAACGGGATATTCAGAAAGAAAACGACTATAACATGAATGGCATATATCAGTCCCACAACCTGATCGTTACAGCGGACGGCCCTGACAACGAGATTGACATGGAAGGAATCAAGAGAATCATTACCGGATGGCTGATGCCTCTGGAGGCGCTGTAAACGTTGTAAAAAGTGCTCAAAAACCCCACTAACCAGGTTGTTTTGCAAAGGCTCCAGCGTTTCGAGTGGGGTCAGAATGCTGATTCAGCAAGCAAAAACCCCACTAAAGGCACTCAGCGAGCGCGATTGGTGGGATAAAGTTGCTCATTTCCAGAAGTTTGACCCCACTCGGATCCTGCAAACGTTGAAATTTGAAGCAGTTAGTGGGGTTTTTGGCCTCGGCGCATGCACAAAGGCTGGCAGCGTCTCGTCAGATCAGCCCCGCGTCCTTGGCTTCCTGCGTCAGCTGATCCCTGAAATCAGGATGGGCCAGCGAAATCATGGCGCGCACGCGGTCGGCCATGTTCAGGACCTTCAGGTTCACACAGCCGTACTCGGTCGCCACGTACTGGACCTCGCTTCGCGGCGTAGTGACAGGGGTACCCGGCGCGAATTGTAGGGAAATCTTGCTTTGCCTCTTGCCGTGCTTCATAAACGAGGAGGAGAGGGCGATGATAGACTTGCCGCCTTCTGACCACTGGGCGCCCTTGACGAAATCCAGCTGCCCGCCCACAGCGCTTTGCTGTGAATAGCCGATGGCGTCAGCAGCCACCTGCCCGTACAGGTCAACCGCCATGGCGGAATTTATGGAAATCATCGATCGGTTTTTCGCGATATTTCTGGCGTCGTTGACAAATGGGAACGGCGCGCCGTAAATCTCAGGATTTCGATCCATGAAGTCGTACATTTCCTGCGTCCCTGCGGAGAATGAGAAGACGCTCTTGCCATCCATAAAGCCTTTGCGGCTGTTGTTGACATTGCCGTTTTTCATGAGCATCATCATCGGCTGACTAAACAGCTCCGAGAAAATTCCCAGATCGTTTTTTTGTTTGAGATCATACCCGATGGCGGTGGACATTTTGCCCAGTCCCAGCTGCAGAGTCGCGCCATCCGGAACTTCTTTTACGACGATTTCGGAGATCTGCTTCGAGATGTCGTCGATTTCATCAGGCAAAAGCTCCGGCGCGTTTTTGTCGGTATATACGATGCCGCTGACTTTAGGGTGGTCTGCGTTTATGAGATTGTCCTGGCCGAAGACGTAAGGACTTCCCGTGTTGCTCTCCAGAAATACATCCCGTTTGGTTTCCTCAACGACGTATTTGTGGTCGCAGATGCCGGCAGAACTGAACGAAAAGTTTCCGTCATCATCAGGCCTTGAAACCTGCAGGAAACTGATATCCGGACGGCCGACTTCTCTCATCCACAGATCGATCTGGCTGAGGTGAAACGAAGTAAATGCAAAGGCCATATTGTGCTTTCTGTGGGCTTTGCGTTCGCCGGCTCCCAGGAAGAACGTATCGAAGATAAAAGGATTGCCCTTATGGCCGGCAGGGATATCCGCCGGCCAGTCCGTGTCGAACATGCGGCAAGGTGAAATAGACATCGCGCAAAGCAGCGTGATGTCTTCAAGTTCATCCTTTCTGTCATACAGGGCATCCAGCAGTTCGTAAGCGAAACTGCTGCTGGTTCCGATGTAAACACGGTCGCCGGATCTGATATTTCTGACCGCCTCGGCGGCGGTCATCTGTTTCGTTTCGGTCATTATGATTCTCCCTAGAAATTATGATTCTCCTCAGAAATTATGATTCTCCCCAGAAAAACTGCAGCAGTGTGTCGCGTACTTCCTGCAGATTTTGTCTCTTCGCGGTATTGTCAAATAACGCTTCGATGGCGTTTTTTTCTTCAGGACTCAGGGCAGCGTCACGCACCTGAGGCGGTTGATCATGATCGTGATCGTGACCTTCAGAGTGGGTGTGCGCCAGATGGGCATTGGATCTTCCCATGCCATATACCAGCTCCAGAACGTGGACCGCCTCGCGGCCTTCACGTTTTAACTGATTTCTCCTGTCGATGCTGCTGGTCAGAAGCGGGATGCGGTCTGCATCCTCCGCAGGTAAGTCGCCGGCAGCAGGGTCATAAATGACGGCGCCCATCATGTCCGCCAGCTGGCGGATGGGCTTGTCGAATCCGTAGTCTTCCGGCTCATCCAGACGATACAGCTCGCGGTTGCAGCCGCCGCTGATGCTGCCGGACAGCAGCTCATCATAAATGGGAACAGTCTTGATCTCACCCAGATGCCCCCGGAAAAACCGCTTGTCTTCCGGCGATATTACGATCATGGTCGGTTTGCCGAGCTCACGCCATCGCACCAGAAATCTCTGCTGCCACTTGCGGTTCAGCAGCGGATCGGCGCCTTCTCTGCCATAGTAAAGGAACATGGCTGTATCCTGGTGAAGGTGCAGTATCGAGTCATAAAGCAGCACCACCAGTTCGGGTTCGGATTCTGCCAGCGCCAGCCCCGGAAACAGGGCGTACCCGCAGGTCTCATATGGTTTGCCGGTATTCGGGTCGATGGGTGCCCGTACTAAGGTCAACGCTTCACTGCACATCTTCCGTGATCTCCTTGATCGCATGAATAAACGTGTCTATTTCTTCCTCGGTCGTAAAGAGTCCCGGGCTTACACGCACGGTTCCGCCTAAGTCAAACGTCCCCAGCATCTTATGGGTATCCGGCGCGCATTGCAGACCGGAACGCACGGAAATGTCATAATATGTTTCCAGAATCATGGCCACATCAGCGCAGTCCATGCCATCGATGTTAAAGGATACCGCAGCCGCGCGAGGCGAAGTGAGCGGTCCGTAAACCGTGACGCCGCTTATAGCGGTGAGTCCGTCGATGAGATACTGCAGCATCTGCTGCTCTTCGTGATAAATGCTGCTGACAGAGCGTTCGAGGATATATCTGACCCCCGCGCAAAGGCCTGAGATCCCAACAGTATTCTGGGTCCCCGCCTCGTAATAATATGGCAGCTGCTCCGGCTGCAGTCGGACCTCAGAAAATACGCCTGTGCCTCCTGAACGGAGAGGTCTCGGACTTACCGTTTCTGAAACATAGAGAGCTCCCGTTCCCGTCGGTCCGAGGAGGGACTTATGCCCCGGAAATGCCAGCAGATCGATATTCATCTTCGCCACATCGATAGGGATCGCTCCCGCGGATTGGGAGGCGTCTACCATGAAAGGAATACCCGCTTCACGGCATATCCCGCCGATGTCTTCGATGGGATTCAGCGTACCGGTAACATTTGACGCGTGGGACATCACGACGAGACGCGTCTCAGAACAGATCGCCTGGCGTATGCCGTCGAGGCTGACGCCCTTCACCGGATCGGTCTCGACTTTCGTAACGCGGACCCCTGCGTCTTCCAGATAAGCCAAAGGCCTGGTCACGGCGTTGTGCTCCATTTGGCTTGTGATGACGTGATCACCGGGCTTAAGCATTCCCTGCAGGCCTAAATTGATGGCGTCTGTAGCGTTCATCGCGAAGACGATTCGCGCCGGATCAGAAATGTGAAAAAGCTGCGCCAGCACTGCCCTGGCATCGCTCATGTCGCCAGCTGCGGCACGGGCCTTCTCGGAGTTGGATCTTCCGGGATTGCCTCCGCGCCTGACAGCGTCTGTTACAGCATCATATACCGCTTCCGGCTTGGGCCAGGAAGTGGCTGCGTTATCTAAATACAACATAGTTTTAACTCCTTTTGCTTGCTCTCATATAGTATATCATATCGAGGCGAAAACACCTGTATTTATTTGCTTTATAATAGACACTTTTATATCAGTTTTTTTATTGTATTATGCGCGAATTAAGAAATAATAGTAGGGCAATGACCGCAAACTTGTAATTGACGGTTTTGGGCGAATCATGATAGACTTTTTGTAGTGCAAGTCAAAATCGAATAATCAAACGGAGGCAATTATGAATCTAAAAAAAATGACTCTGAAAATCAACGGCGCAGACCGTATGTTTATATGCGATCCGGAGAAGGATACGCTGGCAGACGTTATCAGGCGCCTTGGTTTGACTGGAACTAAAGTCGGCTGCGGTACAGGCGTATGCGGAGCGTGCTCGGTCATTCTGGATGGCAAGGTCATTCGTTCATGTACGAGGAAGATCTCCAAAGTTGAAGAGTACAGCGAAGTTACGACGATTGAAGGTATCGGACAGCCAAACTTCCTTCATCCTATCCAGGTAGCGTTCATGTATCACGGCGCGGTTCAGTGCGGATTCTGTATCCCTGGATTTATCGTTTCAACTTACCAGCTTCTGAAAGAAAATCCGGACCCTACGAGAGAAGAAGTCCGCGACTGGTTCACCAAGCACAGAAATATCTGCAGATGTACAGGATATAAGCAGATCGTCGATTCCGTAATGCTGGCGGCGAAGTGCCTCAGAGGCGAGATCACGGTTGAAGACCTGAAGATCCCTGAAGCGCCTGCCGGAGAACAGTACGGCAAACCGACGCTCAGACCTTGCAATCTGGCGAGAGTCTGCGGCGTTGAAGACTACGGTGATGATATTGAGATGAAGATGCCGTCAGGAACGCTTCACGCTGTCATGGTACAGCCTAGAGTAACGTTCCACGCGAACATCAAGAGCATCGACACCAGCGAAGCAGAGAAGATGCCTGGCGTTTACAAGATCGTAACCGCCAAGGACGTAAAGGCAGTCGGATGCGATAACCGTGTTGCGTTCTTCAGCTTCTCACCGAGAACACTGGCTACCGAGAAATCACACTATGTCATCGCTGAAGATAAAATCATGAACTACGGTGACTGCATTGCTGTCGCAGTCGCTGACACGAAACAGCACGCCAGAGAGGCAGCTGCGAAAGTAACGTTTGAGTATGAGCAGCTTCCTGAATACAGAAATTATCTGGATGCGGTCAAGCCTGACGCCATCAGGATCCACGACGATCACCCGAATATGTGGTGCGTACAGCCGACGATCAAAGGCGCCGGACATGACACGGACAAGCTGTTCGAGGACGCGCCTTATGTCGTAGAAGGCAGCTTCTATTCACAGAGAGAGCCGCACGCGCAGATCGAGTCGGATACGATCCAGGCATACTTTGATGCTGACGGAATGCTCTGCGTACACTGCAAGGCGATGGCCATCGGCGCGCACCTGACGGACATTTCCGAAGCAACGGGAATCCCGCAGGAGAAGATCCGTGTAATCGCAAACCCTACAGGCGCATCATTCGGATGGTCCACATTCGGACAGTCCTTCGCTCTGGCGGCAGAAGTCTGCATGGCCTGCGACAATATGCCGGTAGCGGTATCCATGAGCTATCAGGAGCATATCGCTTATACGGGCAAGAGAGCGCCGTCATTCTCCAACTCCAGACTGGCCTGCGATAAGGACGGCAAGATCATCGCAGCTGAGTGGGACTTCGGTCTTGACCACGGTTCATATAACGAACTGGGCGATGACCTGACATGGAGACCGGCCAGATTCACTTACTTCCCTTACAACGTTCCTAACGTCAAGGGCCTGGCCAGAGTCGCCACGACGAACCACAACTATGGTACGGCATACAGAGGATACGGATCACCGCAGTCATACACATGTTCAGAAGCGATGATGGATATGATGGCAGAGAAGATCGGCATGGATCCGTTCGATATCAGATACATCAATATCGCCAGAGAAGGCGACCTGAACGTAAACAGCAAGCCATACAGAGAATATCCTATGGAAGGCATGATGGATAAACTCAAGCCGATCTATGAGGATGCCAAGAAAGAAGTCGCTGAATGGAATAAGGACCACGAAGACGTCAAGAAGGGCGTTGGTATCGCCTGGGGCGGCTACAACGTTACGGAAGGCGCGGCTGACCAGTGCACGCTGGGCATCGAGCTGGCGCCGGGCGGCAAGTTCATCAAGTACGATACATGGCAGGATGTAGGCCAGGGCGGAGACGCCGGTTCACTGGTCATCACTCTGGAAGCGCTGAAGGAATTCGGCGTTACCAGCGAGGACATCATTCTCAGACAGAATGACAGTATCTATGGCGTTGACTCCGGTTCATCCGCGTCATCACGTCAGCACTACATGAACAGTAAGACAACGGTTATGGCTGTCGAGAAACTGAAGGACGCCATGAGAAAGCCTGACGGTACCTACAGGACTTACGAAGAAATGGTAGCGGAGGGAATTCCGCTCAGATATGACGCGCAGTACACCAACTCAGATGACGAAACACTGTCCGACCTGAACCCGGATACCGGTGTCGGTGAACCAACACCTGCATTCACCTATTCCCTGTACATGGCGATCGTTGAAGTCGACATGAAGACAGGCAAGACGAAGGTCGATAAGTTTGTCGGCATCGATGATGTAGGCGTTATCGGCAACCCGACATGTCTCGACGGACAGGCGTACGGCGGCATCGCGCACTCCATCGGATACGCTCTCTACGAGGATTACGATGATGTGAAGAAGCACAACAATATCGCCGGCATGGGCATCGCGTCAGCGAACATGCTGCCTGACGATATCGAACTGATTCACATGTGCACGCCGAGAGATACGAACCCGTTCGGTTCATCCGGCGGCTCGGAAGCGTTCCAGTCAGGTGACCACATGGCTGTTATCAACGCCATCAATAACGCTACAGGTGTCAGAATCCACGAACTTCCGGCACGTCCTGAGAAGATCAAGGCAGGTATCGATGCTCTCGCTAAGGGAGAACCGAACCCGAACGTTCCGGAGAAGTACTTCCTGGGATCTGATTTCCAGGAGACCATGGAAGACATCCGTCTGCATCCATGCATCACAGACGAAGAATAACGATCAATTAATTTAGATTGACCGGATGATAGTAAGGCAGGGAATGATACAGATTCCCTGCCTTTGAAAATAATACTCCCAAACAAAGGAAGGTATCACAATGCAGGTAGGAAGGTATCACAGACAGGAAATATTCTATCCGATTGGCCACGAGGGTCAGCAAAAGCTTCAAAATTCACGCGTTTGTATTATCGGTATTGGCGCGCTCGGCGCATCGGTGGCCAACATGCTGGCACAGGCCGGAGTTGGCTATCTGAGACTGATAGATAGAGACATTGTCGAATTGACAAATCTTCAGAGACAGGCACTTTTTACGGAGGCGGATGTCGAACAGCAGCTGCCAAAAGCAGAAGCCGCGCGAATGCATATCGCTCAGATGAATTCGGAGATTGAACTGGATGCCAGGATCGTCGATGTCAATCCGTACAATATCGAAAAGCTAATCACCGACGTAGATGTCGTTGTGGACGGGTTGGACAATTTGGAGACCCGATATCTGCTCAACGAAGCGTGCGATAAGTTTGGCGTCCGTTACGTTTACGGCGGAGTCGTCGGCAGCGGCGGGATGGTTATGAACGTACTGCCTGGTGAAGGCCCTTGTCTTGAGTGCCTCTTAGGGGAACTTCCTGAGGAAGGCAGTTACGATACCTGCGATACAGTTGGCGTGATTAGCCCTATCACGAATATGGTGGCGTCCTATGAAGCGGCGGAGACGATGAAACTGTTGCTGGATTCTGAATCGATTTGTAGGCAGGCTATTTCTCTGGACGCCTGGGACAGTTATACGGAATTCTTCGATGTTGACAAGGACCCGGAGTGCCCGGTCTGCGGCAAGCATCAGTACACCAGGCTAGAGCACAGACAAAAGAATTATACGGCATCTCTCTGCGGACATGACGCGTATCAGGTCACGCCTGAGGATGACGGCACATTTGACTACGACGCCGTTGTCAGCAGGCTTGAGGGCGAAGGAGAAGTCAATAAGAAACGATTCTTTACCACCTTTAAAAATGATCAGGCAGATTTCAAGCTTTTTCCTGACGGACGTGCTATAATAAACGGAGTAGCAGATGGAAACGCTGCGCGGGAAGTGTTCGCGAAATATATAGACAGGCAGGAGCAGTAACATGATAAAAATTAAAGTCTTATTCAACGGCCCGGTCAGGCAACTTAACGGCTGGAAGAACGTTGCGAATATAGAACTGGAAGATGGCGCCACGGGATACGACCTGTGCGACTACTTCAAGATCGTACCTAAAAAAACCAGACTATACGGGTTCCTGATCCGGGACGGAAAGAAAATCTCAGAGGAGGAGGAGCTCCACGACGGAGAGACCATCAAAGTCAATGGCAAAACCTCCGGGGGCTGATAAAATTCGAAGAAAGTGTAAATAAGATTCGAAAAAAGTGTAAAAAAAAGATTCGGACAGAAGTCCGAATCTCAGACTGTAGACAAAGGTCCCCAAACTGAGGGACCTTTTTTCATGTTCAAA
>JAUMVD010000048.1 GCA_030530285.1 Bacillota bacterium
ATAGTGTGGAAGTTACTATTACACAAGTAGAATTAAGAAAAATATTCAACGTTCAGAAAAAAGATACAAGAAAACCTATAACTCCATCAAACAAAAAAGAGGAACTTTTTTCGATTCAATATAAAAAACGCAGGCAGTACGCTGAAAGCAAGGCCAAACTTTTTGAGGACGATCAGAAGTTTTTTGATGTTGTGCAAAGACATAAAGCAAACGCGGATCTTTACATTATTGGCAGCGATGAGGTGTGGAACATCAAGAACAAAAAAATGAATGAAAGTCTGTACTGGAATCTTGATGATCTGAATCCTGTTATATCTTACGCTACGAGTATTGGGGGTGCGCCTATTGATGAGTTTCAGCAGTATGAAGATTTAATAAGCAGTGTTAATCACCTTGACCAGGTACTGGTTAGAGACAAACGAACTGAGGAATTTGTCAGAATATATACAAAACAGAATCCGACTATAGTATGCGACCCATCTTTACTGATTCCGGTAGAAGAATATGGCAAGGACTTCAAGGATGCATATATTTCAAAACATAAATGTATGCTTGTTTATGGATATGCAAAGACATTTGATAAGGATCTGCAAAACAGAATAAAAAGAGCGGCAAAGGTACTTGGGGTCAAAACGGTTGGTTGTTGCTTTTACCAACCATGGTGTGACTATAATGTTAATTGTAGTCCACTGCAGTTCAGCAGTTTGATAAGGCAATGTGCGTATGTACTGACTACGACATTTCATGGCTCAATATTTAGCGCATTGAATCATTCAAATTTTATATGCTTACCCGCTAGTATAAAATCTAATGAGATTATGGAGCGTTTTGACATTCATAATCGCATATTAGACTTAAAAACAGCGAAACCACAAGAAATAGTAAATGCATTCCAAGGCGATATGTATGATTGTGATAATTTGAATAAACGAATACTTGAAATGAGAAAGTCGAGCGACAGGATACTTAGAACTGTTCTCGACGCATATAGTTCAAGCTCTGTTCAGAAGGAACTACAATATAATTGTTGCGGATGCGGGGCATGTGCAAGTATTTGCCCTACAGGGGCAATAACAATGCACAAAAACATACAGGGGTTTATGATCCCTCTCATCAATCAAAAAGCATGTACGGAATGCCGTATGTGTATTAACAACTGTGCATTTGCCAAATCTCATCAAGACTACATGTCAAAAGCTGAAACCAAGAAACCGAAAGCCATTATTCTCAAGCACAAGAAAGAGGATATAAGAATGGCATCAAGATCGGGTGGGGCTTTTACCGCAATTAGTGATAGAGTTTTGGAACAAGATGGCATGGTATACGGATGCGGATTATTAAATAACAGAACGGCTAAACATTTAAGAGCAACTACCAAGGAAGAAAGAAACTTTTTTAGAGGATCCAAATACATTGAAAGTGATATGGCCGATGTATTTGAAAATATCGAAAAGGATATTTTATCGGGAAAGCCAGTTCTTTTTTCTGGCACTCCGTGTCAAGTCGATGCCATTAAGATGTATTTGACTTTTAAGGAAAAGGACTTAAATAACCTTCTATTAGTTGACATAGTATGTCATGGGGTACCAAGTCCTCGCGTTTGGTCAGATTATTTGGATTATGTGGCAGATATTAATAAAAACGAAATAGCATCCGTTGATTTCAGAGACAAGGTTAATTATAGTTGGAGCAGCCATAAGGAATCCTTTCATTTCACTGACGGATCGATAAAAACATATCAAATATTTAAGAAGTTATTTTACGATCACATGATACTCAGGGAGAGCTGTTTCAAATGTCCCTATAAAAAATTGTCAAGACCAGGAGATATAACGCTGGCGGATGCCTGGGGAGCCCCAGAGCTCTATCCGGAGTTTTGCGATGAAAAGGGTATTTCGCTGGTACTAATAAATACTGATAAAGGTGGGGAGTATTTAAGCAATTCACTAGATGATATCCAGCACATAGAAGTTGACATATCATGTCTCATGCAAGCATCTCTTAGAAAAAACTATCAATTACCAGAGAACTATGATGATTTTTGGGGTTACTATGTCAATAATAAGTTTAAAGACACATTGTATCAATTTGGGTATAAAAAAAGAAAGACAAAGAAAAAAGCCAGCTTAATCAGAAGGATAGGACGCAAATTTGTTAGAATAATAAGATACTAGCAGCTGGTCTATCACTTTCCCTCGCTTCTTTTTATCAGTTCATTTCGTTTGATCTTGCCGTTGAACGTTCTCGGGATATCGTCGATGACCTCGATCAGTTTAGGCTGTTTGTTGGCATCCAGGGCTTTTGCGAGAAATGCCCTGAAGGCCTTTTCGTTGTAGCCGTCTTCGCCTGCGGCTTCCGGTTCCAGCGCGATAAACAACTTCGGAGCCTGACCTGTCATGGCGTCCTTCACAGGGATGCAGGCGCAGTCGCGGATCCACTCGTTCTTGATGACCTGGCTTTCGATTTCCTCCGGGCTGATCTTGATGCCGCCGAAGTTGATGACGTCGTCCTTTCGGCCCAGCATGTAGACGAAGCCGTCTTCATCGATGTATCCCATATCCTTCGTGTAGATATAGTCGCCGTCCGGCATAGCCTCCTTGGTCAGTTCAGGCGCCTTGAAGTATTCCTTCATGTTGATGGCGCCGGATGAAGCCAGGAATCCCAGATTGTCGATGGAGGACTTGATTTCATTTCTGTTTTCGTCAACCACGATGAAGTGGGCGTTGACCGCGGGCTTGCCGATACAGCCTTTTTTGCCCGGCGCCTCATTGAAGTCCATGAGACAGGAGCAGCCGGCTTCGGTGCTGCCGTAGAAATTATACAGTCTCGTCTTAGGCAGTATCCTGGAAATGTGCAGCTTATCATCTTCAGGCAAAGGCGCCGATCCGATCTGGATATAATCCATGACATCGGCATAATCTCCCAGCCTGTCTTTGCTGAGTTTGAATATCATGGTGAGCATGCTCGGCGAGAGGTCCATGGACGTAACGCCGTATTCATCCATCATGGAGAAGACGCGTTTCAGAAGCATAATATTATCCACGAAAACGACGCTGCTGCCGTTTGCCATATTGGCGTAGGTCCTGCGAAGTCCGTGAGAGTGGCTGGTAGGCATAGGGATCATCTCGACGTTTTCGGGTTTCATTTTAACACCGCAGCACACGTTTTCGGCGATGGCGATATTATTCCCATGAGTCAAAACGATGCCTTTGCTCTTGCCCGTGGTGCCCGTACTGAACAGGATCTCCGCCACGTCTTCCCTTTTCGGGAAGTCGATGACATCCAGATCCTCGATGGAGCCGTAGTAAACGCCGTCACGTTCGCTGCCCAGAGCGAAACTGCAGGCGTCTTTTATATCCATATATCCTATATTTTTGGTTTCTTCATGGCTTGCGAATTCGTCCACGGATTTTGGCCCGACGTGGATGACGGCTTCCGTTTCGGAAGCGATCTCCATGATTCTGCTGACCGCGGCGTTCTTTTCGAGAGGAACGAATATTCCCTTCAGAAGCTGCACGGCAAAATCACATACCATGTAATCTACACTCTGATTGCACTCCACGATAACGCGGCTTTCCCTGGTTACTCCACGTTTGTCAAATTCCATAGCCAGTCCGCAGACACTGTCCCATACCTCCTTATATGTCAGGGATTTTTTTTCGTCTGCCAGGCAGAGTCTGTCAGGGTTTTTGAGCGCGTTTCGCGCGAGATTTTCTACTATCGAATCATAAAACATCATACAAAAAATTTAACATACGGAATCGATTTCGTAAAGTTAAACTTTACGTGGATATGACGGGTTTGATAAAATAATAAATTAGAGGTAAGGGAGCTATTATGATACGACGAGTAGCATCAGCACGGCACGATGATATCCTCCATGATATGCGCAGATGCCTGCAACAACAAAGCCATCGTCGCTGACACCAAGCCGGCGGAAGCTGCGGGGAAAACACTGTCAAAACCGAAAATCAGCGTGAAAAACATCGCAACCCCGAAGAAAGGCCGCGCGAAGCTGATGATCAATATGGATAAGCTTCCTTCAGGCAATATCAACGAAATCAAAGTTTACAGATCGAACTCCGGGAAGGGGAAATTCAAGCAGATCAAGATTCTGACCGGCGATACCAGCTCCTGGATCAATGTCAAACTGAAGAAGAAACGCAGCTACTTTTACAAGATAAAAGTTTTTGGGACGACATCGGATGGGAAGAAAATATACAGTCCGTTAAGTAATAAGAAAAAGGGAGAACGAGATAACAAAAGGTGATAAAAATGGAAAAGTCCAGCAAAATGGAGCACATCAAAACCATAGCGGAAGTCAACAGCATTTCCGTTGCCGCTGAGAAACTGGGAATCTCCCAGCCGGCTCTCAGCGCATATCTGAAAAAGAAAGAAAAAGAATTCGGCACGAGGCTGTTTGACAGAAGCCGGCAGCCGTTGCAGCTGACGGAAGCGGGCAGAGCGTACCTGGAGTATCAGGCAAAGGCTTCCTCTGCCGAGAAAGAATTTCACCAGAAGGTGGCGGATCTTGAGAATCTGAAAACGGGCCAGCTTACCATAGGCGGAGCAGGGTTTTTGAATATCAATTATCTGCCTGCCGCGCTGACGGAATTCAGGAAAGAGCATCCGGATATCGATATAGAAATCGTTGACGGCAAGGTGCCGGAAATAACCACCGCGGCGTGGAACGGGACGGTAGACGTATTTCTCACTCCTTCCAAGAGAGACGAAGAAAGGTTTCACCATGAAAAAATCGCGGAGGAAACCATTTATCTGGTGGTTCCGGCAGATTGGCCCATCAATGAGGAACTTAAAGTAAAGGCGGTAAAGAGGAATGAAAAACCCGTTCCGCTTTCGGCAAAAGAGTTTCGAAGCCTTTGTGAGTATCCGTTTCTGGTGCTCAGCGATGTGCAGGATATCGGCAGGAAAATGCAGGAGATCTTTGACCGGTTTGGCTGCACGCCGAAGCAGATCATCCGGGCGGAACAGACACTGACAACGCTGGCCATGACCATGGGCGGCACCGGCGTGTCTCTGATTTCGCAGAGTAAAATGGGCCGGTTTATCGATACCGACAGACTGGTGTTTTATCTCGCGGATGAAGCCATCTGCCACAGAGGGCTGTATGTCGCTTATCCTAAGAACAAATACCTTTCCAGGGCAGCTGAAGAATTTATAAAAATCCTTAAGAAAGTGAACCATTTGTGATATCATATTTATAGTGCTATAAGCACAGTGTTATACACGTTTTAGTTAGAAGGTAGTCACCGGGAGGAAAATGATGAAGAGAAAGCTATTGATCATCACCGTTGCAGCAATAACGGCTTTTGGCATGTGCCTGTCAATGGCTGGATGCGGCGGAGATAGTGGAGACAGTAAAGACAGTGGGGAAGCAGCCAAGATAACGATTGTACAGCAATATGGGATGGCTTACGCACCACTGAAAGTGATTCAGGAAAAAGGACTGATCGAAGAAAATTATGATGGAGAAGTTGAGGTGGATTTCCAGACGCTCAATTCGGGAGCATCCATCAATGATGCTTTTGTATCAGGTGATGTAGATGTAGGATTGATGGGAGTTGCACCGGCTATCACCGGATCTCTCAATGACGGAGTTCCATATAAGATCTGCTCCAATATATCTGCACAGCCGCACAGACTGATGACGAATGACCCGAATATCAAATCACTGAAGGATATCGGCGAAAAGGATCAGATCGCGCTGGTCAATATCGGCAGTATTCAGCATATTCTGCTTGCCATGGCGGCAAAAGAACAGCTGGGTGACGCCCACGCGCTCGATAATAACATCGCAGCGATGGCGCATCCGGATGGCATGACGGCTCTTCTCAACGGAAGTGTCAAATGTCAGCTGACCACTTCACCGTATGTATTTAAGGAAGCCGAAGAAGATGGCATCAGCGAGGTCAAAGCCGTCGAATCGGTATGGCCTGAAGGCAATTCCTTTATTGTTGCCGTAGCGTCCACAGATCTTTACGAGAACAATCCGGATCTGTATAACGCCGTGCTGGCTGCTTTTGGGGACGCGATCGCCTTTATCAACGAAGATAAGGAAGACGCGGCAGAAATGCTCTGCGTTGACGAAGATGTGGATGCCGAGACGTTCCTGGAATGGCTGAACGATCCGGCTTGTTCCTACTCAACGGAACTCAAGGGCGTTTCCACGATGGCGAAATTCATGACGGATGAAGGATTCCTGGAAGACACGGAATTCAACGATATCAGCCAGCTGGTATATGACGGTGTTGAAGGAGATTGATCAAAGAAATGAGAAACGAAACACGCAGTGAAATCAGAGATCAGATCATATTCATCATCTGTTTCATCGCGGCATGGTATGTAGTATATAAGATGCGGCTGTTCAGCCCGACGGCATTTCCGTCGGTAGGTGATATTGGCAAAAGCTTCATCGATGCGTTTACCGTGAACGACATGCTCAGTTATACGGGACATTCACTCCTGCTCATCGTCAAGGGGCTGGCCATCGGCATCGGTCTGGCATTTATTTTTTCCAGCCTGGCAGTCGTGAGCAAACACTTCCATGCCATATACAACTTAATCGTATCCATATGTGACCTGCTGCCTGGCGTGGCCTTGCTGCCGCTGGCGATATGCTGGTTCGGCATAGGTGAAGTGACCATCATCTTCATTGTCGTTCACTCCATCATCTGGCCGATGTCACGAAGCATCATGGATGGGTTCAAATCCATCCCGCATATGTACGTCGAAAGCGGTATGAATATCGGACTGAGAGGATTAAAACTTGTTACGGGTGTCTACCTGCCGGCAGCATTCTCCAGTGTTCTTTCCGGAATGCGAGTCGGATGGGCCAGAGCCTGGAGAGGTCTGATCAGTGTTGAGATGATATTCGGAACCACAAGCTCCGGCGCAGGTATCGGCTGGTATATCATGATGAGACGTAACTTCATGGATATGTCCGGTGTATTTGCCGCGCTGATCGTGATTATTATCATCGGCGTACTGGTGGAATACGGGCTATTCAGGACCGTTGAGAATCATACAGTGAGAAAGTGGGGGATGGTAAGATGACAGACAGTTCAAAAACTCCGCTTCTGCAGGTCAGGAATCTGACAAAGAATTATCATGACAGTCCGAATTCCAGAAACATATTGGATGGCATCGATCTGGTGGTGAACGAGGGAGATTTCCTCACCATTCTGGGACCTTCAGGATGCGGCAAAACCACGCTGATCCGATGCATCGCCGGATTCGAAAACTATGAAGGAGAAGTTCTCGTAGACGGGAAGCCTGTATCGGAGCCCGGTATAGACAGAATGATGATATTCCAGACATTCGAGCAGCTGTTCCCGTGGAAAACGGTCAAGAAAAATATCCAGTATCCGCTTAAGATCAACGGCATAACGGATAAAGACGAACTGGACAGAATCGCAGAAGAACATCTGGAACTGGTTGGACTGAAGGGCAAAGGAGATCTGTATCCGCATCAGCTTTCGGGCGGAATGAAACAGCGTGTTGCCATCGCAAAAGGCCTGGCACTTAATCCTAAGATCATCCTCATGGATGAGCCTTTTGCGGCACTTGACGCCATGACCAGAAACAAGCTTCAGGCGGAGCTGATCAGGATCAAAGATAAAGAAAATGCAACCGTTATTTTTATCACGCACAATATCCAGGAAGCGCTGGTATTAGGAAACAGAGTCATGCTCATGTCCAAAAAAGGCGAGATAAAGATCAATATCGAGAACAACATTCCGAAGCCGGTAACCCCGGCCTCAGAAGGTTACGGAGAGATGTGGCAGATGTTAAACGCAGCTCTCTGGGAAGAGGACGGAGAAGAAGGCGCAGCAATCGAGTAGAGATATAGGATATTGTATAAAAGAGTCGCGTTAGCGGCTCTTTTTTGATATAATCACTATGTATGCAAACAAAGAAAAACACAAAAACAAAAACAAGAATACTCATGGCAGCTGTGCTGTTTCTGGTCGTCGCTGGCATGCTGTTTCTCTATATGAACAAAGTGTTCAGCATGGGGGATTCGGATTCAAACAGACAGACCTTCAAGGCATTCTACCATGAGAAAAAGAATACAGACGATGTGATCTATATCGGAACCAGCGCGGTGAACAGATTCTTTATCAATCCCAAAGCCTATCACGATGAAGGAATCGCATCCTTTACGGTGGCCACCATGGGTATGCCGATGTTCTTCGTGCCTACGCTGATAGATGAAATCGAAAAGACCCAGGATCCGCAGCTTTATATCATTGAGCTCAGATGGTTTCTGAAAGAAAAGGATATGATCACGGACGCTCACATACGCAGGGTCACCGACAACCTGAAGTATTCGGAGAATAAGCTGACAGCCATTGAAGATGCCTTTGCGTTTATGGAGGGCAGTGAGGGGCTTCTCGGCGATATCACGGATAATGAACTCGAGTATCTGGTTCCGGTCATCAAATATCATGGCAGACTGGAACAGGGCATGATGAACAGAGGGGACTGGAAGCTGACCAGCAGCAGGAATCTGACCAAAGGCTACGTGCTCAGTTACAGCACGGTAAAGCAGGTGAACCAATTCCCGTCCCGCCTTTCGGATGACAGAGCGCCGATGTCCGCGGAAGCCGAGCAGACGCTGGTGGATCTGCTGGACTACTGCGACAGCAGGAAGGATGAGAAGAAGTTTCTCTTCGTGCTCTCTCCGTACTCGGTCAAAAAAGGCCAGATGCCGGTGTTCAACACGGCCATCGATATGGTTGAGGAGAGAGGATATCCCGTGATCAACTTCAATACGGAGGAGATGTACGAGGAATTGGATGTGGACTGGGATAAGGATTTCTATAACAGCAAGCATTTCAATTATCTGGGAGCGGAGAAGTACACGGATTGGATGACATCGTATCTCAAGGAACACTACAATCTCAAAGACCATCGGGGCGACCCGAGATATGAAAGCTGGGAGACCTCATATAAAATCTATAAAAACTATGTGGAAGACGGCATCGCCGTGATCGGCCATAAGGACAAGATCGGCGGCGAAGTTACGATAATATATGATAAAGACTGGGAGAATAACAAATGACGAATGAAATGAACGTATTTAAGGGAAGCGACCATTACGTCGTAACCGAAGAACTGATGAACGCAGTTAATGTCAGTATCGCGCTGAAGAAGCCTTTGCTGATCAAGGGAGAACCGGGAACCGGCAAGACCATGCTGGCAGAGGCAATAGCGGAATCCATGGACATGGAACTCATCATCTGGAGCATCAAGTCCACCACAAAGGCGCAGGACGGACTTTATGTATATGACACGGTCCAGAGACTGTATGATTCACAGTTCGGGGAAGGCGATGTAAACGATATTTCCAAGTATATCAAGCTGGGCAAGCTGGGAGAAGCCTTCACGTCAGACAAACAGGTGGTGCTGCTGATCGACGAGATCGATAAAGCGGACCTGGAGTTTCCAAACGACCTGCTGTGGGAGCTGGATAAGATGGAATTTTACATCAACGAAACGAAGGAAACGATCAAGACCAAACACAGACCGATCGTCATCATCACTTCCAATGCTGAAAAAGAACTTCCGGACGCTTTCCTGAGAAGATGCATCTTCCACTATATTGAATTCCCGACAGAGGAAAAGATGGAAGAAATCATCAGGGTCCACTACGGGGACATCGATAAGAAGCTGGTGACAAATGCGCTGGATGCGTTCTATAAAATCAGAGAGATGAAGGATCTGCAGAAAAAACCGAGCACGTCTGAGCTCCTGGACTGGATCCAGGCGCTGATGATCAGCGGCGTGAGCATCGAGAATCTGTATGATGATCTGCCGTTCCTGGGCGTTCTGCTGAAGAAGAATCAGGATGTGGACGTATTAAATGACATCAAGACGAAGGGGTATTCCCTCAGAAACTGGTAAGCGGGAATAGGAAATGTTTTTAGAATTTTTTTATCTGCTTCGCGCCAGAGGACTGGAGGTCTCCATCAATGAATGGATGACGCTGGTTGAAGCCCTCGACAAGGGGCTGGCCAGATCGTCTCTGATGGGATTTTACCAGCTCTGCAGGAGCATTTTGATTAAAACTGAATCAGATTATGACAAGTTCGACCAGGTATTTGCGGAATACTTCGAGGGAATCGAAACCCCGGAAGACCTGCCTGAGGAATTCTGGAAGTGGCTCAGTGAGAGCGACATCGAAAGAGCCATGGACGACCTTGGCGACAAGGAACTCTTTGCCAAGGAGCTGGATGAGCTTTTGCAGATGTTCGAAGAGAGAATCAAAGAACAAAAAGAAAAGCATGACGGCGGCAATTACTGGATCGGCACCGGCGGAACATCTCCAATGGGCAGAGGCGGCTATCATCCCAGCGGCATCAGAGTGGGCGGCAAAAGCCGACACAAGACCGCGCTGCAGGTAGCCGGCGAGCGAAACTTCAAGGACTTCAGAGAGGATACCATACTGGATATCCGGCAGTTCCAGATGGCCTTCAGGAAACTGAGACAGTACTCCTCCCGCGTCGACGGAGTGGAGAAGGAGCTGGACATCGACAAGACGATCGACGAGACCTGCGACAAGGGCGGACTGCTGACACTGGCCTATGAAAAGCCGAGGAAGAACACCGTCAAGGTGCTTTTGCTCATCGATTCAGAAGGGTCCATGCTGCCGTACAGCAGGCTTTGCAACAGACTGTTTCAGGCGGTAAGCAGATCCAATCATTTCAAGGATCTGAAAATCTATTATTTTCATAATGCGATATACGATAATCTGTACACAACACCACACTGTAAGATTCGTGATTCCGTGGAGACGGAGTGGGTGTTCAACAGACTGGACGCTGAGTATAAGGTCATATTCGTAGGGGATGCGGCCATGGCGCCGAGTGAGCTGTACAGAAAGGGCGGCAACGCCATTATCGGGCTATTCAACAAAGAAACCGGAATGGAATGGTTTCAGAAATTCAAGAAGAGATTTAAGAAACAGATTTGGCTGAATCCTATACCTAAAGATACGTGGGAATACACTTACGGATCCAGGACAATCCAGGATATCGGAGAAGTATTTCCCATGTTTGAGCTGACACTGGGTGGACTTGAAGCGGGTATAAAGAAACTGCTGGTAAAATAACGGGGATGAGATGAAGAGAACATTTGCACTTGTGATCGCGTTTATCATGGCGCTGACGATTTACACTCCTTTGGGGGAGATGGTATCTTACGCAGAGGAACAGGCACCGGAAGGGGTCTCTGTTCAGCTGCACTTCACCAACGCGGGAGAGCGAAAAACCCTTCGCAAAAATGAAAGATTCAGACTCATAGCTGAAGCTGTACCGGGGAGCGGGACTGTGGATGCGCGGAAGTTCAGGTGGAAGAGCGGCAACAGAAAAGTTGCCAGAGTCTCTTCGACCGGTTTAGTGCGCGCCAGAAAAAAAGGCAAAGCCAGAATCACATGCTATCTGGCGGGCAGTCCCGAAGTCAAGGTCAGTTGTCTCATTAATGTGGGACCCAAAGTAAAGAGTTTTGCAATCGATATGCCGAATCATTATCTGGGCATCGGTGAGTCAAAGACACTGCCGTATACGATCCTCCCGATCAAGGCCGCGAACAAGATCATCGATTGGAGTTCATCTGACACCTCGGTGGTGGCGGTAAGTGAAGATGGCAAAGTAACGGGCAGTTCCGAAGGGGAAGCGGTTATCACAGGCAGGACGACAGACGGTACGGATCTGCAGCAGTCACTGACCTTTACGGTGATGGATATTTCCGAGAAAGTTGATGGACGATTCGTTGCCCACAGAGGGCTTCGCAGCGCAGCGCCGGAAAATACCATCCCTTCGTTCAGAGCGGCTGTGAACAGCGGATTTGACACGATAGAATTCGATGTATGGGAGTCCAAGACAGAGCCTGAAGAGGCGGATCCGCTGCTGCTGGTTATGCACAATAAGACCACAAAGACAATGTGCGGAAAGCAAAACGTAGTCTATTCCTGGGAATTGAACAGAGAGACAATCGACGACTACCGGGTGATCAACGGATCAAATGCCGCGATGTATGAAGGCGGGCTGGCCATACCGACCGCCGAAGAAGTTCTGAAGGTGGCCTTTGACGCAGGCGTCGTGCCGGAGATACATATCAAGGATGCTGCGGAGTATGACATTTCCGAAAGGGCTATCGATAAGATACTGGAGCTGGTCAGCGGACATGAAGCGATCATACTGACCAACGAGACGAGAGTCGTCGAATACATTGATAACAACGGCAGGCCGGAGGGTCTCAGAATATGGTTCAGGATGGGAGACGTCGGCCCGGAAGGGTATTACGAGAAAATTGAAGAAATCAAAGAGCTGGATATCGAAGGGGTAACTGTTTCTAAGGAATGGATCGATACTGATGTCATCGCCAAAGCACATGAAACGGGTTTTCTTGTGGATACATTTGATATGGGAAAACCGAGCGAGTTATTCTACTTCACGGAAATGGGAGCTGACAGATTCACCTGCGGCCGCAAACTGTTTACCGGAGGAACCCCTGCGGAGACTCTGGCGGAGTATGTTTACATAGAAGGCGTGATGCCTCAGATCGAAATCGTCAAAGGTGAAAGCCTGCAACTTGTCGGTAAGGTCATGCCCGAGACAGCAGACCAGAGTGTGAGCTGGGGAGTATCGGATCAGAATATCGCGGATATCAGCGCTGACGGCATGTTGGATGCCATTGAATACGGCACAGCATATGTGTATGTTTCGACCCTCGACGGTTCGGGCGTGATGACGAAGGTAAAGGTCCGCGTCATTCATACGCCGATATCGTCCATAAAACTTACGAACATCAAGAACAGGACCCTGAAGCTGAAGAAAAAACGTTCGTTTAAGGTCAACTGCGAAGTGGCGCCTGTGGATGCCAATCCCGGTGATGTCAGGTGGCGATCAAGCAAAGCCAGGATAGCGCGGGTTTTGAGCGACGGCACTGTAATTGCTCGTAAGAAAGGACGGGCGTGGATCACGTGCTACAGCGTCAGAGATCCGAAGATCAAGGCTTCCTTCAGAGTGATCGTTCGGAAGTAGCCGAAAAAACAGAAAATTTGTTCGCAAACATGTGTTTACATTTGAGCAAAAGTGTGCTATCATATGAGCAAAGGATAGCGCACTTTTATTATGAAGGGAATAATGAAATGCTTAAGGAACGTGAAAAGAAAATACTTGATTTTATGAAATCCGAGATTCGTGAGAAGGGTTATCCGCCGACGGTCAGAGAGATCTGCGCGGCAATCGGAATCAAGTCAACGTCAACAGCCCATAAAGACATTGCCAGTCTCGAGGCGCAGGGCTACCTTAAGAAAGACCCGGCAAGACCCAGAGCTCTGCTTGTTGTAGATGACGATTTCAACCAGCAGGCTGCTGTCAAGTCAGCATCGGGAAGCGGATTTGTACCTGATGGTGTAGAGCATACCGCTGTGGTAGAGATTCCTGTAGTAGGGAGGATCGCTGCCGGCACGCCGATCCTGGCGGAACAGAACATCGAGGACAGTTTCCCTGTCCCTGCCAGATTTGTTGGAAGCGGGACCACGTTCATGCTTACGGTAAGAGGTGAGAGCATGATCGAAGCGGGGATCATGGATGGAGACTATATTTTGGTAGAGCAGTGCAATACTGCCAGAAACGGAGATATCGTCGTAGCCATGGTGGACGGCTTCGAAAGCGAAGCGACCGTGAAGACATTCTATAAAGAGGCGGATCACATCAGACTGCAGCCCGAAAATTCTACCATGAGTCCGATCATCGTCAACGATGTCAAGATTCTCGGTAAGGTGAAAGGTGTGTTCAGATACTTCTAAATTACGAGTACGAAGATGACCGGAACTTTCCATGAAGTTCCGGTTTTATTATGCCTTCGCGAAGTGTATAATCGTATATAGAATACATATTATTTACTATAGGAGCTTGGATAATGAAAGACAAAAAAATCAGAAAGATACTGCTTACCGCGCTTTTGCTGGCAGCCCTGTCTGTCTTTGGCGCGGTTTCCGTGTTTGCGGAGGACGTAGACTACCAATTTGATGGCACCTCGATCTACTCCGGTTCGTGCGGGGATCAGGTCAACTGGGAGTTTGATACCGATACCGGTGTAATGAATATCACGGGTACCGGCGCCATGTGGGATGACTATTATTTCGGAGATTTTGATCTCAATCCGCAGGAGATCGATAAGGTCGTGATTGGAGAAGGCATTACGAAAATCGGATCTTACTCCTTCTCAAATGCCACATCGATAAAAGAAATCGAGCTGCCGCAGACTCTGCAGAGCATCGGGAATTACGCGTTTCAATATACCGAGATCGATAAATTTTTCCTGCCAAGGGGCATCAGCTATTTGGGTAAAAACGCGTTCTCAGATTTGAACAATGAGTATTACACCATCTATGTTTTGTCCGATACTTACGCGCTGGAATATGTTAAAAAGAACGATCTCAATTACGTAGAACTGCAGTCAGGTCTTTCCGGGGAGTTCGGAGAGGGATTACACTGGACTCTGGATGAAGGAACGCTGACGATCTCAGGGCAGGGGCCTTTGCCGGAGTTCAAAGAAAACAAAGACGGCGAGCTGGTTACCCCTTGGAAAAGCTGCAGTGACCAACTCATCCGTGTTGTCATCGAAGACGGAATCACGCATATCAGCGACCAGCTGTTCAGGAACATACCGATCAGGGAAGTGGAGTTTAAGGGCACCTCGCTCAGATCCATCGGCGAGTACGCCTTTGATGATACAGCGATCACTTCCTTGGAACTGCCGGAAGGACTGGAAAGCATAGGAGATGGCGCATTCAGATACACGAGGCTGCAGTCTGTAACACTGCCTGACAGCATCAGACACTTATCGCCATACTGCTTTTCGGCAATCAAGGAACTCGAGAATATACAGCTCACACCGACCATGGAAACGATACCGGAAGGAGCTTTTCAGGAGGCAGGAGCCCTGAAGGAAGTGGTTATCCCGGAAGGCATCACGACGGTAGGATACCAGGCATTTGAAGACTGTTATGAGCTGGAGAGCGTGACGCTGCCGCAGTCACTGAAAACAATCGATGACTACGCCTTCACCAACTGCGGTGCGTTGAAGAAACTGGATCTGCCGCCAGCGCTGGAGAAGCTGGGGTATGAGTCCCTGAATGGATGCTCCCTCGAAGAAGTCAACGGACTGGAGAACGTTGATTATGTCGGCAGAAATGCCCTGGGAAAGGGAGGATTCGCAGAGAATTATCTGACACCGGAAAATGATATGATCATCATCGGCAAGACGCTTTACAGCTATACAGGCAGCGCAGGGGAATTCAATGTGCCGGAAGGCATCGCGGCAATCGGGGACATGGCCTTTGCGAATGTGGGTCCGAAGGCAGAAAATGAAGATATCGAAGAAACAACCAACGCACAGGTTACGAAGGTGACCATTCCGGATTCGGTCAAGTTCATCGGGAAGGGAGCCTTCGCGGGCTGTACCAATATGGAGGGTATCGTTCTGCCGGATGGCAGCACACAGATTGAAAATCATGGATTCCAGAACTGTAAGAACCTGAAGGACATTGACCTCCCGGATGCGCTTGAATATCTGGGTGAATATGCCTTCTTCGGATGCGGTTCGCTCACATCCATCGATCTGCCTGCCGGAATCAAAGGCCTGGAGCCGGATGTATTTGAAGATTGCAGCAAATTGACGGAAGTGCATGTGACAACGCCGCTGGACTATATTTATAGTGACGCCTTTGCCGGCACCGGCATCAGCGAACTGCCGCTGGTATCCGAAAAGTACAATCAGATTTGCAATCGTACATTCTCTGACTGCAAAAACCTCAACAATATCGTAATTCCTCCGTCCGTTGAGTCTATCGAAGAAATGGCATTCTCAGGGTGCAAAAACCTCAAAACGGTAACCATATTGGACAATGTGAAGGTGATTGAACGCTGGGCCTTCGATAAGAAAACCCTGAGGACCATCAAGGGATTTGCGGGCACAGCGGCTGAAAAATACGCCAAGAAGAATAAGATCAAGTTCGTGAAGACGACGCTGCCGCAGTATATCACCACCGGACAGGACGCCTATGACGTCATGGGAATGGATGAGCCGTTCAATCTGGAGGCAGTCGTGACAAATTACGACGGCAGTGATGAGGTTGGAAAACTCACCTATAAAACATCGAACAAGAAGATCGTCAAGGTTACTGCTGATGGAACAGTGAAGATCCAGAAGGCAGGCAAGGCGACAGTGACCGTCAAGGCGGCAGCCAAGGGCAAATATGGGGCCGCGACAAAGAAGGTCAAGATCGTCATCACCAAATCGCCGCAGATCATAACGGCGGGACAGGAAAGCTATGAAGTCGTCAAAGGCGATCCGGCCTTCAGCCTGAATGCATCCAGAGTCGGCAACGGCAAACTGACGTATAAGTCTTCCAATACGAAGATCGCCACGGTCAGCAAGAAGGGTGTCGTCACCATCAGGAAGGCAGGAACGGTCAACATAACCATCAAGGCGGCGGCAACGGGCAAGTGCAAGGCAGCAAGCCTGGTGGTACCGGTTGTGATCAACGCGCAGTAAAGCCAAGGCGCGCAGTAAATTGAATAAAGCAGAGCATAAAACCGAGCATAAAAAAATCTGTACCGGCTTTCACCGGTACAGATTTTTTATATTAGGTTTGATCTTAGATCATAGCATCTACAGCGTCCAGAACCTTATCAACCTTAGCCATCTCTTCCTTCAACTGTTCTTCAGTGATGATGAGTGGAGGTGTTACTACGAACATATTTTCATGTGAATATGTCCAGAATCCGTCAGCCTTAAGCATTCCGATGATCTTAGGCATGATGCCATCAGGATCCTTGCCGAAAGGTACCAGTGGTTCTCTGGTTTCCTTATCCTTAACGAGCTCGATAGCGGAGAACAGACCGATGTGTCTAACCTGTCCTACGCATGGGTGCTTGTCTACATAACCATCAAGGATGTCAGCCAGCAGCTTGCTTGTAGCCTTCATCTTGTTCTCGATATCCAGATTCTTATATTCAGCGATTGTAGCTACTGCAGCAGCACAACCCATTGGATGAGCTGAGTAAGTCAGTCCGCATCCCATTACGCTTTCGTCGAAGTGCTTAGCGATCTTAGGTGATACTACAACACCGCCGATAGGAACATAACCGCAAGTTACGCCCTTAGCGAATGTGATCATGTCAGGCTGATATCCGAAGTTCATGTAAGCAAATGCTTTACCAGTTCTGAACCATCCAGCCATAACTTCGTCAGCTACCATCAGAATGTCATACTTGTCACAGAGAGCTCTTACGCCCTGATACCATTTAACAGGAGCGATGAGAACGCCGTTTGATCCTACTACTGATTCGAGCCAGATAGCAGCGATCTGTTCAGGTCCCTCATACAGAATCTGGTTTTCCAGCAGCTCGAGGTAGAAGTCAGCGACTTCGTCGTCGTTCTTAAACTGGCAAGCCTTAGGTGCTCTGTAAGCATAAGGGCCATCATACTTAACGAATCCAGGGCCGCCTGGCTCGTTGAAGAAGTGTCTTGGTTCACCTGTCAGCATTCCAGCGCCTGCTGATGAACCGTGATAGCATCTGTACTGTGAGAAGATCTTCCACTTGCCAGTGTACTGACGAGCGATCTTGATCGCGTTTTCGTTAGCTTCTGCACCGGCGTTAGTGAAGAATACCTTTGATCCTTCAGGGAATCCTGAAATTTTAACAACTGCTTCAGCAGCGTCTGCTCTGCAGTCCATAGCGAAAGCAGGTCCCATGAAAGGAATCTTGTTAGCCTGTTCAACGATAGCATCGATGATAGCCCTGTTTCCGTGTCCCAGGTTTGAGTTTACCAGCTGTGATGACAT
>JAUMVD010000049.1 GCA_030530285.1 Bacillota bacterium
ATAGTGTGGAAGTTACTATTACACAAGTAGAATTAAGAAAAATATTCAACGTTCATATGCTCTGTGGTTTACCATATCTCCTTTAAGAACACATGTTCTTGTCTCCTTGGCTTATTTTACCACGAGCGATCCCCGAAGTCTACCGGAAAACTGTTCTGCGTGTGTATTTTTGAATGGCTGCAGCCATTCAATACAAATTCATCCCAGCCGCTTGCAGAAGCGGGGGGTATTCTTTGCTTACTATGATAAAATGAAAAGCCATAAATTTTTCGCATGGGCAACGGTATTCTGTTTTCTGATGACGATGTATACGGGATATAAGAAGGTGTAATTCAAATAAGCAAGAGACGTGAGAAAAACAATTGACGAAGAGGCCGCCGCCGATTTTGGCAGGCGGCCCTTTTGTCGTATCGCAGCCGTGGTTTTGTCGTATCGGCTGTAGATTTTCTCACTGCGATGTGATAAACTACTACAAGCAACACAATCTGAAGACGACACGGACGTTTGGGAAATTAAGGAGGAGCGAAATGGAACAGAAATTTTATAAATGCAGCCATTGTGGCAATATCATAGCTTTTGTTAAATCATCCGGAGTGCCGGTAGTATGCTGCGGACAGCCGATGGAGGAGATGATTCCGGGCACCACAGACGCCGCCCTGGAAAAGCACGTGCCTGTCTGTGAGGTAAACGGCAATTGCGTTTACGTCAAAGTGGGCGAGGCGGAGCATCCGATGCTGGAGGAGCACTACATTGAGTGGATCTCACTGCAGACGAAGCAGGGCAATCAGAGAAAGGCTCTGAAGCCGGGAGATAAACCGGAAGCTTGCTTTGCGATTTGCGAGGGAGACGAGGTTGAAGCGGTCTATGAGCACTGCAATCTGCATGGACTTTGGAAGAAGTAAAATAGGAAAGGATCAGATCCTGAAATGGACAACTTTTTGAGAGATAAAGCGGAACAGCAATTAAAAGAAATCACGGCGGACATCATGAATGATTATGCAAAAGGCCGTGACATCGATAAGATGAACGTATTCGATCAGCCGGAACGGGACGTGATCGTTGATATCGTCAACAAGATGCTCAACATCCTCTTCCCGGGGTATTACCGAGATAAAACGTATAAGTTTTATAATCTGGAAAACAAGATCTCTGTTCTGATCGAAGACGTGATGTACAATCTGACGGATCAGATTTCCATCGCGCTGGAATACGATGACGAACTGAGAAGCGAGGACAGCAATCTGCCGACCGGTGATGCCTGCCTCAGCGTCAGATCGCAGATGCTGGCAGTGGACTTCTTTAAGAGAGTCCCGAAGATCCGTCACATGGTGAACACGGATCTGCAGGCCACATTTGACGGGGATCCGGCGGCGGACAATAAGGAAGAGATCGTGCTCTGTTATCCGGGGCTTTTGGCCAGTACGATTTACAGGATCGCTCATGAACTGTATGAGCTGAAAGTACCGATCATCCCGAGGATGATGACGGAGTACGCCCATAATATCACCGGTATAGATATCCACCCTGGCGCCACGATCGGAGAGTACTTCTTCATGGATCACGGCACCGGCATCGTCGTGGGATCCACATCGGTGATCGGAAAACACGTCAAGATCTATCAGGGCGTGACCATCGGTGCGCTGTCCACCAGCGCGGGACATTCCCTCCACGGGACCAAGAGACACCCGACCATCGAAGATAATGTGACGATCTATTCGGGAGCGTCGATCCTGGGCGGAGAGACCGTTATCGGCGAAGGCTCCGTCATCGGAGGCAACGTGTTCCTGACGACATCCGTAAGGCCCGGCACCCGGGTGAACACCCAGAATCAGGAAGAGGTTATGCACGGCGATTTCTGATGAAACGTGAGAGACTGCTGCACGAAGCATTTTGTGCGGCAGTTCTTTTTTTGGCGCTGATGGGGCGGCTGCAATTTTCAGAAAATATTGAAAAATAGGTCAAATGGTCTTATAATAAAGGCAGTTATAATTATTCAATATCTTTAACATTTATTTGAGGAGAGAAGGTGGACTATGAGCAAAAAGAAATGGAGTAAGTTTTTGGTTGTTCTCCTGGTCATGACCATGTCCGTATGGGCACTGGCAGGCTGTGGAGGTGAATCGACTGACACCGGAGATGACAACAAGTACACAGCGAGTGAAGTCACTTCAGATCTGTCAATGGCTGGTGCTGTCAGCAGCTACTATGAGAAAGTAGACACCAAGTATGGATACGACCTCTCACATGAGCTTGCGTACAGCGAGAAACTGTCAGACTTCCTGGGATGGAGATCTGCAGGCTCTGATTCAGAGCACAAAACAGCCGACTATCTGGAAAAGGCGATGGAAGACATCGGACTTGACAACGTAGAGAAGGTAGGGACAACATGTGACAAGTTCCAGTTCAACAATTCATCTCTCAAGATCGAGGGCACGGATATCGAGCTGACACCGGCGTCATATCAGGTAAATGGTACTGATGGAGATCTCACAGCAGAAATCGTCAACGTCGGTAAAGGTTTTGAAGCTGATTATGAAAAAGCAGGCGACGTTACCGGTAAAATCGTCCTCGCTCAAGTAGACCAGAGTAACGAGGCGTGGATCGACGGATACGCCAAGCAGGCTTACGAAAAGGGCGCTGCCGCAATCGTAACCTGGGCTAACAGCGGATACGGCGAAGCCGGCACGGATTCTGTAAACGTACAGGACGTATGCTGCGCTGACCTGCTGCCGACTACGGCGATCAGCGCGGATGAAGCGGCTAAAGTTATCGAAGCAATCGAAGCCGGAAACAATCAGTGCACACTGAATGTTGACGCTGAGATGGTTGATGACGGCGGAACGACATACAATGTTGTAGGAATGATCCCGGGCAAGAGCCACGATCAGAGAATCGTTATTTCCGGTCACTATGATAAGTACTGGTATGGTTTCCAGGATGACTGCGCGGCCATCGGTCTGGTTCTGACCATCGCTAAGGCCATGAAGGAATCCGGATACGAACCTGAGAATGACATCATTTTTATCTGCCACGGCGCAGAGGAATGGGGTTCATCAGACTGTATGTATGACTGGACGACAGGCGCATGGGCCATGTCAGAACATGAAGGATATGCTGATGACGTACTGGCTATGATCAACTGCGAACTTCCGGCCTTTGCCATCGACAGCGGACTGCAGATCGCTTCCGTTCCTGAATTCTACAAGATGGTAAAGAACATGTATGACAGAGGTCTGATCGTCACTTCCGGAGAGGTATTCTTCACCAAGGATAATGTAGAGACGACCACAATGGAAGATGGTATTTCCTACAGAGAACACGGTGTACCGTACTTCCTGAACGCCTTTGAAGGCTCAGACTTCATGCATATGAATTATCACACTTCATATGACAACGAAGACACATATGATGAGGATACGTTCAAGACAAACATCAACTGGTACGGCGCTTACGCGATCTACATCGATACAGAGCCGGCTCTGGAGCTCGACCTGACTGCTTCAGCCAAGCAGCTGAAGAAGAACTTCAACGCTGACTACGCCAAGGAAGCAGGCGCTGACACGGAAGCCTACATGGCAGCGATCGATAACCTGAAAGCTTCAGGCAAAGCTCTGAACAAGCAGATCAAGGCATGCAACGCCGCTTATGAAGAAGCGGCAGCTGCTGAAGATCAGAAGGCAATGGACAAGGCCCGCAAGGAAGGTAAGGCACTGAACAAGAAGTCTCTCGAAGCATTCCAGATGATTCAGGATGACTTCCTGAAGGTAACTGACTTCGGCGCAAGCTACGGACATCCGACAGTTGATAGCAACGTAGAGAACATCGACGCAACCCTGGAAGGCCTCAAGAACGGCGTTCTGTGGTCTGAAGAAGAGGATGGATCAGGCGCTTGTGAAGCGGCCCTGAACATCAATACAGTACTGGAGTACAACTACTGCATCTTCAGTAAGGATGTTGCAGACGGTACGACCAGCGAGTATGTCAAGTCTTACTACAAGAACAAAGACCACGCTCAGTGGGGATGGAACCACCAGCCGGCTATCGTGAATACCGGCGAAGCATCCTATGCTCTGTTCCATGCTGAGACGGTAGACGATCTTGATATGGACGCTGTAACGAAGATCTACAAGGATGCTCGTGCAGGAGCTCTGGACGACATCGCGGACTACTGCAAGCAGGAAACCGAAGATATGAATGATATCGCGGATTTCTTAGGCGGCGGTAAGTAAGCCGGTAAATCTTAACGGCGAGTAGGACGCAATCGTTTATTGACAAACGAGGCGCCGCATCAGCTCAGGCTGGTGCGGCGCTTTTTGTGTACCAGAGATTCGTTCTGTGTTAGACTATAGGCAAAAGAAATTTGTAACATGGTTGTAATCAATATCAGGAGAGTAGTTATGGCACAGACAATCAAGAAATTACCGGCGATCATACTGGCGGTCATGATGGCGGCTGCATTGTCCCTGACGATGGGGCTGACGGCGCAAAATGCCTACGCAGGCATAACCGACGAGTACAATCCGCAAATCCATTTTATCTATGACAGCGTCACCTTAGTATACCCGGATGGTAATCTGGACTTCGAGCTGGGCGTTACGGACAGACCGGATGCTTATGATTGGGAGATGAATGTCAAAGTCGGTTTTGTCGAAAACCCTGAGGACCGCAGCAGTTATGGATGGGATCACGGATGGACCCGGATGCTTACAGATGATTGTTACTCATTTGACAGGGAAACACAGACCGTCACACTTTACGGACCTAAAATCTGGGAAGCAGCTGCGCAATATTATTCGGCCAAGCAGATGAAAAATTACGAGGCCTATGTCGTTGTTGCTGCAGAACTGGTCGCATCAGATGGAGATAAAACAATACATGTTACGGGTTGTGACAGTGTCTTGATCGTTCCGGTGGAGGTAGAGTATGATACCGATGACTTTGACAGCAAGCTGCTGCTTACCACATCAGACACACTGAGCACAGTAGATGGCGAAGTGTACAACAGTGAATTCCCTAACGGTAAAGTGGAGCCGTTTAACATTACGAGTGTTGTTTCTCATGATGCATCTATCGTCAAAGTGACGAAAACAGAACAGGGCTGGGAATGCGAAGGTATTGCCCTGGGGAAGGCGAAGATGACGGTTACCTTTGAGGACTACGAAGGTAAACTCCAAAGCTTTGATTTCACCTACACAGTGGTCGACGAGGAGCTGGACGTAGGGGTGGAACCGGTCGATGGATATTATGTGGCGCTGCCTGGCAAGTCCATCGCGCTTGAAGCCTTTGCATGGCATGATATCGTTACGGATCAAGGCATGGAGGAAGGAAAGATCACGGGTTACTCATGGTCGATTTCCGCTGGCAAGAAATACGCATCCGTAACAAAGAACAAAAAAGATGGAAGCAAGGCAACGCTGAAGTTCAAGTCCTCGGCCAAGAACAAGGACATCGAGGTCTGTGTCAAGGTAACGGCCAAGAATAAGAAGGGGAAGACCATCACCGCGAAGGAACACGAAGAATTCTATGCGGAGACAAATTTCTATCAGATTACTCCCGGCAAGATCCCTTCAGAATTGAAAGTTGGAGAATCATATACGCTGACGCCTAAACTCATGCACTACACGACGAAGAAGCCAGAGGGCACAGTTATGGACGGCGCGACATTTGAATACGGATTTTTCGACGATGAGAGTAAGGCGGCAGTACAGGTCACCCCGAATGCGGATAATACAGAATTCACCCTCGAACGCAAGAAGGGAAACTGGGCCGGGTTCTACCTGGGGGCATATGTGGAGGGCAGTAAGTATCCGCAGCATGAGTATTCCCTCGACGACGTTTACTACTATCTGGATGGCGGCCGGGTCCTGATCGACGGTGAAGACTGGAAAGCGTTCACCGTTGACGGCAAGAACGGCGCATTGAATCCGGATGATATAAACATCACCGTAGTCGACTGGAATGGAGAGGTGGTTCCTGAAGACGCGTACACGCTGAAGTTCTACCGCTCAGAGGGCTACGATGAACAGGCCGAAGAGGATATATGGGAAGAGGTCACTCCGCCGCTCACGATAGGTGACGCAGACAAGGAAGAGGGCTTCTCCTCGTTCAGCGTTGTTGCGGAAGCCGCCAATGAGGATGTATGCCTCGAGAAAACCGACCGCTCATGGTTCGAAGTGTTCGACAAGTATTCCCTTAACTACATCGGCGCAGACGTGAACTTTGGAAATGATTTCGCCGAGCAGAGCACCTGGGGATGGCGCAATTTCTACAATGTGCCTTACAGCGAGATAAAAGCCCCTGTAGTCTACGCGCTTGACGGTTCGGTCGTCCCTGAGGATCAGTACACCCTTACATACTATAACAGGCCGGCCGGCGAAGCAGATCCGGATGCGATTTTGGATAACGGGAAGCCGCTTGCAGGACTTCCTTCAGACATCGGCGCTTACATCGTACAGATTAAAGCAAACAGCGGCTCAGACTATTACGGATCGACATACAGCGCGTTCAATATCGGACCGGATGGCACGTCTTTAACGAAGCTTGGAAAGGCCAAGAAGGCGTTCACCGCTAAATGGACGAAACAGACAGCGGGAATGCCGGAATCTCAAATCACGGGATATGAGATCCAGTACAGCACCGATGAAAACTTCGCAAAGAGAAAGACCAAGGTCGTAAAGGGCGCATCAAAGACATCCGTAAAAATCAAAAGCCTCAAAAAGAAGACCAAGTACTACGTTAAGATAAGAACCTACATCACTGTCGACGGCGCAGACTACTACTCACCATGGAGTGAAGTCAAGACAGTCAAGACGAAATAACTGTCGGCAACGAGGTACATAGTAAAAAACAAACAACGGGACGGTCCATGCGACCGTTCCGTTGTTGTATTAGGGGATCTGTACTGTATTATCTCCAGTTGCTGCACCATATTCTTCTGCGTTTTCCACCGCGCTAGACCTGCACAATACTATCTCCAGTTGCTGCACCGTATTTTTCAGCGTTTTCCACCGCGAAAAAGAAAGAATGCGTGTTTGGGGTTTTTTTGGTGGAGTCTAACGGAGCGCTGCCGACCTTTTACCGAGAATACTCCACCGGGTAGCTCAATTTATGGATGGATTGGTGGGTTTTTAACATTTTACTACACCGGGAAGGTCAAAAAATACTTGCGGCGGTGGAAAATAAGCGCACGACATATCCGTTAATTATTTAACAAGCGAGAACGGAGTGACGAGCGTTATTAAAATATTCAGATATTTCAAGGCCTTTGCGATATAAGAGACCTTAATATCTTAAAAGTAAGAATAAGAATTTTTGTTAAATTATTCACTTTACATCAAAGTTTGTGTATAATGAGTGAGCATGTTATTATCATTAACTTTTGAGGTGAAATATTAAAATGGAAAATCAAGGAAGACAAGAACTACAGAAATCTTTGAACATGAAGGATGTTCTGGCATTGGCTTTCGGTACGATGATCGGCTGGGGCTGGATCATGCTCGCCGGTTCCTGGGTAGGAAACGGCGGATCCCTCGGCGCCATGATCGCATTCGCCTTTGGCGGCGTTATGGCTATCTTCGTAGGACTGACTTATGCGGAACTGACTCCTGCGCTGCCGCTGTCCGGTGGTGAGCTGGTATTCTCCTACAGAGCCATGGGCTACAACGCATCATGGTTCACGGGATGGATGATCACGCTGGCATATCTGGGCGTTGCCGCCTGGGAAGGCCCGGCACTTGCCAACGCGCTGAACTTCCTGTTCGCGGGCGTACTGCCACAGGGCGGAACATTGTGGACGATCCAAGGATCGGACGTTACGACGACATTCCTGATCATCGCCATCGTAGGCGCCATTGTCATGACAGTGATCAACTACAGAGGCGCGAAAGCATCTGCCGTATTCCAGACTGTAGCTACAGTTGCGATGGCAATCGGCGGTATTTCATTCGCGATTTGCGGAACAGCAACAGGTTCCCTCGAAAACTTTGCGCCGCTCTTTACAGACGGCAAAGGCTTCGTAGCTGTTATGCTGGCTGTTCCTGCCATGTTCGTAGGATTCGACGTTATCCCGCAGGCTGCTGAGGAAATGAATATTCCTCTCGGCAAGATCGGTAAAGTTATCATCATCGCGATCTGTATGGCAGCATTCTGGTACTGCCTGATGATCTTCGCAGTAGCGATCTCCACTCCGGGAGACGTACTGAACGGATTCGTAAACGACCAGGCAGCTGTTCCTGTAGCGAACTGCTTCGCATTCTGCATGAACAACCCGATCTTCGGCAAGCTGATGATCATAGCAGCAATGTGCGGTATCTTGACTTCATGGAACGGATTCGTAGTAGGAGCTTCCAGAGTTCTGTTCTCAATGGCCAGAGCTAAGATGCTTCCTTCCGTATTTGCTAAAGTACACCCTAAGTATGGTTCACCGACAGCAGCAGTACTGCTGGTAGGACTGTTCACTATCCTTTCACCGCTCCTCGGCAGAGGCGCGCTGGTATGGCTGGTAGACGCAGCGGCATTCGGAACAGTTGTTGCGTACTTCATGGTATCCCTTTCATTCTTCATCCTGAGAAAGAAAGAGCCTGAACTGGAAAGACCATATAGAACTGCAGCAGGTCCGGTAGTAGGCGTAGGCGCTCTGCTGGTAGCACTGTTCTTCTTCTGGCTGTATCTGCCTGGACTGGGAAGCCCTTCACCACTGACAGGAATTGAGTGGGGACTTTGCGGCGGCTGGATCGTACTGGGAATCATCTTCTTCATTGCCAATAAGGCATCAAAGAATGGCAAAACCCCTCTGGAAGAGACAGAATATCTCATGTTCGGTAACGATTACAAGAGATTCTAGTTCACAAGAACAAAACGAGAAATACAGGCGGGCTGTCGCGATAACGCGGCAGCCTGTTTTATTGTGAGAGTTGTCTATAATCATAGTGGTGAGGCCATAATCATAGTCGTGCTGTCGCCCATAATCATGGTGCTGCGTGATTTTCCACCGATACAAGCCGCATATGATCAATTAGGTGTAGTTAATTTGCAAAACCCCACCGGACAGCGCGTAGATGAAGCCGTCCCGGTGGAGTTTTGCCGCGTCTTCATAAATTCGGGCCAATCAAACTCCACCCAAAATGCTTCAGAAGGGCACTTTTAAAAAAATCGGTGAGAACCGCCGAGTTTGACCAGCTGGGACCGGAATTACAGGGTCACATGAATATACACGAAAGTGCAAATATGATAAAATATTAGCGACTCGTTAGTATTTATTTTTTAGCATTAGGAGAGAGGAAGATGGCACAAATAATCAAAAAATGTCCAGTATTCATTCTGGCGTTTGTTGTGGCGATGGCATTGACGCTGACCATGGGTCTGAGCGCGCAAAAGGCCTATGCCGGAAGTGAGGACGAATACGATCCGAAGATCGTGTTCCATTACGACGAATACGGCACGTTCTATGAAGATGGTGAGTATGTCATTCCGTATGAAATTGCCAATGCGCCGGAACAGTACGAGCTTGACTTCAAAATGGGCTTTATAGTAGACCCGGATGACGATGAGAGTTACGCCTGGGATCATGGCTGGTCAAAGGTATTCACCGAGAGCGAAGGGTATTATTCGGTTGACAGGGATGCGCAGGTCATTACGATGCACGGCCCTAAAATATGGGAGGCTGTAGAGCAATACATTCCGGAAAATGTTTATCTTGAAGGTGCCCCGATAATGCTGGCAACACAACTGAATTATGATTTGGATAGAGAACCGGTTTATGAATGGGATTGGATCAACATACACCCAATAGATACCAATTACGATATAGATGATTATGATGGCAAAATGTTAGTAGGCACGTCAGATATGTTCAGCACGATCGACGGAGTAATCTATAATTCAGATGCACAAAGCGGCAAGCACATGCATTTCGATGTTGTCAACCTGACCACATCTGATGAATCGATCGTCAAAGTGACAGAAGACAATGGAGACTGGGCCTACGAAGGCGTGGCCAAAGGCAAAGCGACACTTACTGTAACATTTGAAAATTACTTTGGAGAAGAGCAGTCATTCACCTGCACGAAAACAGTGGTAGATGAAATGCTGGAAGTTGACATTGAACCGGTAGACGGATATACCGAGGTGCTTCCGGGTCAATCCATAGCGCTCAAGGCGTATGCTTACCACGACATAGTAACAGATGAAGGAATTCAGGAAGGCAAAATCACCGGATACACCTGGTCACTCTCTAAAAAAGATAAGAAATACGCGTCTGTAACCAAGAACAAGAAAGACCCGTCACAGGCTACGCTGAAGTTCAAATCCTCAGCGAAAAATAAGAGAGTGCTTGTCTGGGTCAAAGTGACAGCCAAAGGCAAAAGCGGCGCCAAGATTTCAGCGAAATCCTGCTGTTTACTACGCACATCTACAGAATTCTATCAGCTTTCTCCGGGAGCGATCCCGGGTGATTTGAAGGTGGGAGAAACCTATACGCTGACACCGAAAGTCATGGAATACACGACAAAGAAACCAAAGGGTGTCGAGGTCAAAGACGTCACATTCGAGTATGAATTCTATGAAGATGCAGATCGTGATTGCCTTGAGATCACAAGCAACGCTGACAAGACGGAATTCTACATCAAGCGCCTGACAGCGGATGAAGCTGGATTTGATCTATCCGCGCGCGAAGGCGAATATGTTCTCGATACGGTGAATTATTGGCTCGACGATGTACATTACGATCTGGGAAGCTGCAATGTCCTGGTAAATGGCGAAGAGTGGAACACTTATACGGTAAACGGCAAGGACAGTGAGCTCAGTCCGGATGACATGAACATCAGTCTGGTAGACGAGAATGGAGAAGTTGTTCCTAAGGATGCATACGCACTGAAATTCTCCCGCACTCTGGGATTTAACCACGATGAAGAGCAATGGGAAGAAACATTGCCGCCGCTGACCATCGCCGGCACGGACAAGGAACAGGGTTTCTCGGAATACCGCGTCATTGCAGAGACGATCGACGAAGACATCTCCTTAGGCGAGACAGCGCCTTCCTACTTCGTCCTGTTTGATACACACTCCCTGAGTTTCGTCGGAGCGGAAGCGAACTTCGGAGCTGCATTCTCAGAACAGAACGCAAATGAATGGCCGAGCTTCTACAATGTTCCTTTCAGCGAAATCAAGACTCCGGTCGTTTACGCCCTCAATCAGGAAGTCGTTCCTGCAGACCAGTACACGCTTACCTATTACAAGCGTCCGAAGGGAGAGTTCGTTCCATATGACGTAATTGATAGTGAACCACCGCTTGAAGGAATGCCTTCTGACATCGGAGCGTATATCGTTCATATTCAGGCAAAGGACGGCGCGGACTACTATGGACAAACGCTGACGTATTTCAACATCGGACCTGACGGCACATCCATCACCAAGCTTGCAAAGGCCAAAAAGGCCTTCACCGTCAAGTGGCAGAAACAGACAAATCCTATGCCGACAGATCAGATCACAGGATATGAGATCGAGTACAGCACCGATCAGAACTTCGAAAGCAGCAAGACCAAGACCGTAAAGGGAGCATCAAAAGCTTCGGTCAAGATCAGCAAGCTGAAAGCAAAGAAAAAGTATTTCGTTCAGATCAGGACGTACATCACTGTCGATGGTGTTGATTACTACTCACCGTGGAGCGAAGTCAAAACCGTTAAAACGAAATAACACGATATCAAACAAGATATAAACCAAAGAGGGCTGGCACTGATGTGCCAGCCCTTTTAAGTGTGACTTTGCCTTGCTTATTTGGTCTTTACTGTCATGATCTCTGATGGTTCGGATATCATCACATCACCGTTTGGCAGCTAGGCATATGTACAGATACGTACGTAGTAATTTTTCTTAGCCTTGAGTTTCTTGATCTTCAGGGAAGTTTTATTGAATCCCTTGACTTTCTTTTTTTTGACAGCGTCGTAATCCTCTTCAAAGGCCTTTTCGTTAGTAGTATATTCGATGATATATCCGGTGATATTCTGACCGGACATCATCTCGGCCTGCTTGTTCCACTTCACGGTGAATGCCTTTTTAGCCTTTGCCAGTTTGGTGATCTGCGTTCCGATCGGATCGATGGAGAAGGTCTGCAGGAATGAAGTTCCGTAGTAGGATCCTTTGCCTTCTACCTGAGCGTAGTAAAATCCCAGTTCCGTCGGCATGGCGTCAAGCTTATCATAGCTTTCGCCGCTCTCGCTAACCTTATAATACGTGAGTGTATAATCTGTGCCTTCTGTGAGACTGATTCCGGCAGGAGATGATACGTCCGGTTCCTGCATCGTGCCGTAGCAGATGGAGTAGATGCCATTCGGATTGACGCCATCTTTACTAGCCTCGACGTCGTTCAGCGTCCTGTTGCCGAAATCAAATGTCGCGCCGTAATCGGCAAGCGAGTTCTCGTCCTGGACCACGATGTCAGCATAATCGGACTGAGATACGCTCATAATATCATCTCCGACGGCATATACAGCATATTCCGTATAGCTCTTGTCCGGATCATCGATGGTGAGAGGCGGATCTACCGGAGTCAGCTCATCCTCTGAATCATCATTCAGAGGAGCGAATTCGATCTCGTACATATTATCAGGAATCAGAGTATCCGTATCATAATCATAGACCTTGATATCCATATCTTCCGGATCCAGGGTTCCATCTGTTCCTTCCACTCCGTAGGCATGCGTACCGTCTAAATCACCTTCTGCAACCGCGTAGCAATTAGACAGATCCAGGCGGGCATCATCGAAGTAATAAGTCTGGTCATCGTAGAATGCGCTGGTGTCTTCTTCCATTGCCGCAGGGTCATACGCGTTCAGCTGAACAGCAACTGGAATTCCGTTCTGTCTGGTCAGCATGAATGAACCGGAACCTGATGCCGGAGAAATATCGAAGCAATCTTCTTCATCTTCGTTGATGAACTCCCACTCATAGTAAACATCGTTTACGACAACGCCTTTCGGTTTTTTGACCGTATAGTGACGCAGCGTAGGGTTGACCATTGCCGTTTTGCCAATGTCCAGACCGGTAGGAGCCTTTGCAGGGCTGATCTGGTAGAAATCAGTGTCTCTGTAGAAGAACTCATAGGTTCTGGCTTCTAATGTTTTGCCATCCTGTGATTTGGCAGTAACCTCACACCAGACGACAACTTCATTTTTCTTATTCTTGCTCTTGAATTTCAGTGTTGCCTGAGAAGGCTTTTTCTTGTTCTTGGTCAGCGTCGCATAATCACCGCTTCCCGGGTTGAGAGACCATTTATAGCTTTTGATCTTGCCTTCACTGATTTCGCCTTTCTCGTCCATGACATAGTGATGCGCATCCGCAATCAGGGTCAGAGACTTGCCCGGCAGGGCTCTGTCGTAACCGCTCTTTGATTCAACATATACGCCGAGCGTTTCGTGCGTCACATTGACATCAATATAGTATTTGTTTTCAATGCTTGATCCATCATAGGTCACTTCCAGCTGGGCTTTGCCGGCTGCGATGGCATCGATATACCAGCCTGTTTCGATTTCACTCAGTTCGATGACGCCTTCCGCTGCGCCGCCGACGATCTTAACATCAGTGACTGTGCAGTTCACTTCGCTTTCGCCATCCGGGGATGCGTTGCAGTATTCGGTGGCCGTGAAATGGCGATCCACAAAGTCGCTTTCGCCCGGCATCAGATCCATTGAATCCGCATCATAGTGACAGTCAAGAAATGGATCGTATAAGATAAATTCACTTTCGCCAAGATCAACTTGTTCACTTTCATCAGCGCTTACGATGGAGCCGTCGAGACACAGATACGGGTAGGTCATCTCGTCCCATTCTTCATCGTAGTATGCGTATTGCTTGAGGGATTCGCCGTGTACTTTTACGGATAACCCATCTACTGAATAGCAGCTGGTTGGAAGATCTGTCTCTTTGTTCGTCGAGTAATCATAAAGGTAGACGTAAAGCTCTTCAAATTTCCAGCCTTCGCTGTACAGGTCGACTCCATTCTCCTCAACTACATTGATGACAATGTCGCCATCTGTATAAACGTTTTCGGAGCCGTTTGCTGTCTGTAATGATGCATCTGAGATTTCCGATGCAGCGTGTACTTGCTGGAGAGAAAGCCCCATGGCCAGCGCCAGCATGGCAGCCAGCAGGACAGCCATGAACACAGCAGGCAGTCTCTTGATTGATTGTGTCATATATTCCTTCTCCTTCCTTGTTAGTAATAACACAGTAATAACACAATCATTTTAACATTCACGGTGAGCAAAGGCAATGACGATAGAGATCCCGGCGGCGCCAAGCGCCCATCCCGCCAACACGTCGGTCGGGTAATGCACGCCCAGATAGATGCGGGAAAGACCGATGCCGAAGGTGAGGATGATGAGAATGACAGAAAGAATGATTTTGAGGGTTTTGTTCTTGACTTCAAGCAGCACCAGGCAGAGCAAAAGCCCATAAAAGAACATGCTGGCGATAGAGTGTCCGCTTGGAAATGAAAATCCTCCTTCATTGATGAGGAACTGGATATCGTCCGGGCGGGGCCTTTGCACGAGATGCTTGATGATTTTGTTCAGAATGGTAATGGCGAGAACCCCGGCGGATGCCGGAATCGCGAAGCTTCTGCGCGAGCCGGGAATCAGCAAAAGCACAATGCAGATCGCCGTGATGGACTGCCAGTTGCCAAGCAGCGTGAAAACAGCGATCACATCATTCAGCCCGTCGCGTCTGAGATCATAAAACCAGTGGCGAATTGGATCGTCAATAGACGATGTATGCCCCGAAAGCAGTAAAATCAAGGCAAATGCGAATACCACAAGGCCGGCTATTCCGATTGTCAGTCTGGTTCTCTTATCCATAGGGCTATTATACATTTAAGTTCGATCGATGAAAAGATGGAGAAATTAAGATATATATATGTTGGAGTTTGCGTTGACCAACTGCAGTAATAATAATAGAATTATTTAAACGGATAAAGCAATAAAACGTAATGATGATAGAAAGCGGGGTGGAAGCTTTGAAAGTAAGAAAAATCATTTTTGCTGTTTTCTTATCACTGTGTCTGGTCGTGACCATGACGCCGGCTTTTGCGTTTGCGAACACGACGGATCCTGTAGGGGGCATCTCATCAGAAGGGGAGGACATCTCCATCGATCCGGGACAGGAAGTCGAAGTGCTGAAGTTTACGCATGAAAGCGCAGATACGGGCAGCGCGTATCGTTTCTGTGTCGAAGCAGATGTTGATTGGGGTAACATCGAGAGCGCAACGAGTTCCGATCTGCAGATCAGGCTGTATGAAGATGTATTGGGCAACTGGGTACAAAGAGATGTTTCGTATTCATTTGGTGTAACAGAAGACAACCAGTTCGGAATCGCCTACGGATGGATCTATTATGGACCTGGTGTGACTCCACAGCTCAGACCGGGATCGAAATACAGCATCAGGGTATACAACTATAATGAGACCACCGGCTATGAGGTCGATTACTGGTATGAAAAGTCCAGCAGCGGATTTACGAACAATCCAGATTTGGATTTTTCATACATCACGAACAAAGCGGGGTATCCGAACTTCGCGGGGGCTTATGACGCAAACTATGATGATGGACTGGCGGTCGTAACAGATGCGCGTACCAGCGATGACTCTGTTCTGATATGCCAGTCAACCGGTGACGGCGTGATGTTCATGGGACTCAAAAAAGGCACCGCCACCATAACGGTAGATTTCTCCAATGGAGATGTTGCAGAGAAAACCATCAATGTCAAAAACGGCCCTCCGGAATTGTCGGATTCATTCCTGTATCTGCACAGGGGCGACAAATATCAATTGAGTATTCTGTATAACAGCAGCAAGGTCAAATGGACAACCAGCAAGAAAAAAGTCGCCAAGGTCTCCAAGAAGGGTCTGGTAACAGCGGTGAATCCGGGCAAATGCACCATAACCGCCAAAGTGGCAGGAAAGAAACTCAAGTGCAAGGTCGAAGTTTATCGCTATACACCAGATTTCGCCGCCAAGGTGGTCGGCTATGACAACGTGGACAAGACCATATCGGTGCTTTTCGTCAACAACGGTGAAACCTACATGAAGGTGAATTCGGCAAAGGCCAAGCTCAAGGCCAAACCGGACGGCGGCAAAACAGTGACCAGATATCTCAAGCTTGAATCAGGTAAGACCGCTATGGTGGGCAGCGGAGAAGCTGTGACTGTCAACTTCAAAATCAAGAAAGGCTCCTTCAATTGGGATCCACAGGATCCTGAAGTGACGTACTATTTCAAGTACGATGGCAAAACCTATCAGGCAAAAGCCTATCCAGCATGGCGTGACAGCGCATATAAATCCGGGAAATACTGGTGGCTGACATATTTAGATGACGAAGCCGATCTGTATAACTATTATCTCTGACACTGATAGTCAGTCAGTACGTGTACAGGGGAGGATAGAAAAATGAAATTGAGAAAAACTGTTATCGCATGGCTGCTTTCACTGTGTCTTATCGTAACGATGACCCCGGCATTTGCCTTTGCCGGTGGCCCCGACCAGCAGCTTGGTACGGTGTCATTCGAAGAAATCATGGGCGGCGATAATCTGATCTGTGTCAAACCGGGTGAGGAAATAACAGTCGCGAAATTCAAGTATGACGGCAAGTCAGCGATAGTCTTTTCGGCAGCGTGTAAAAATTATGAATCCGATAATGATATCGTGATCGATGAGGATGAGGCGACGCCGGATCTGGTCCTGGAGCTCTATGGACCGACTTCCAATTATATGGGCGGTTCCAGATGGTTTGCATACGGAGAAGCGGCGGAACTCTATTATAGCCCCGGGCAGAGTTATCCCGGCAGCGGGGAGATGCCTAATCTGATAAGCGGCAAAACGTATGAGATAAAGCTGTATAATGATTCATCTGAGTTCGTATACTATGTAGACTTTGACGTTTCTGCGGGCGAGTATGGTTACGCTGAGACTGCATCATATCCGGGCACGGCAAAAGTCAAGGCGGGCGAATGGACCGGCGTTGGGTTTTTGCCTGAAATCAGCGATACCGTTCCACTGATAGACTCCGTATATTCCGACAATGAATCGATTCTTAAGGTCATGGACAGAGGATTCTTTGTAGATTATTTCGGAATCAAGAAGGGCAAAACGAAGGTTAATGTAACGCTGGAGGGTGGATACACATTCACCATAAAGGTCGAAGTCAAGAACGGCAAGCCGGTTCTCGATCAAAGTGAATTCTCCCTGAACAGGGGGAGCAAGCTCAAACTGAGGGTACTCTACAATTCAAACAAGGCGCGCTGGAGCACAAGTAACAAGAAAGTTGCCAAGGTTTCAAAGAAGGGCGTCGTGACTGCGGTTGAGCCGGGTGCATGCTATATTACCGCCAAGGTATCCGGGATGAAGGCAAAATGTTATATTGAAGTGTACAGGTACAATCCGGATTTCGGTGTAGAGTTCCAAGGCTATAACTATGATAAGAAGACGTTAACACTGAGATTTGTGAACAACGGGGTAAAGTCAATGACGATTTATTCGGCCGGCGCGAGTTATCTGGATTTCCCTGATGACATCCAGGTCAACAGAAATCTGAAACTCAGCAAGAAGTCGATAAAAATTCCAGTAAGCGGCGTCAAAGACATAACCTTTAAGTTCAAAAAAGGTTCATTTGACTGGGTACCAACTTCACCGTATGTATACTT
>JAUMVD010000050.1 GCA_030530285.1 Bacillota bacterium
CAGGTAGTGTCGGAGTATTTCTCAGAGTGTAACATATGTCTTGACAATTAAGAGTGACCTCAGAAAGGAAACCATCTTCACCATTGACGGGGAAGATTCTAAGGATTTTGACGACGCGGTGTCGATCGGCATTCTGGAGAACGGCAATTTCCTGCTGGGCATACATATTGCGGATGTCTCCCATTACGTGAAACAGGGAAGCGCCATGGATGCCGAAGCTTTTGCACGGGGCACCAGCGTCTATCTGCTGGATCAGGTGATCCCGATGCTCCCCAGAGAGCTCTCCAATGACCTGTGCAGCCTGAAACCGGGAGAGGACAGGCTGACCCTGTCGGTGGACATAGAAATCGACCGGCAAGGGAATACCGTGGGGCACGAGATATATGAGAGCGTCATCTGTTCCAAGGCCCGCCTGGTTTACGATGATGTTTCCGATATGCTGGAGGAAATCGCCCCGGAGGAAAGAGTACTCAGCGGCAAAGGCCTGATTGTCGGAAATTACGAGGAAATCGAAAACGCTCTGTTCACCATGGGGGATCTGGCGGCAATCCTGCGCGCAAACAAGGAAAACCGCGGGAGCGTGGATTTTGACATAGAGGAAACCAATATCATTCTGGATGAGAGCGGCGCGCCGGTAAGCGTGAGCGCACGGGACAGGCGAACGGCAAACAGGCTGATCGAAGAGTTCATGCTGACCGCCAATGAAGTCATCGCGGAACATTTCAGATGGCTGGAAGCTCCATTCATATACCGTGTTCACGAGAGGCCGGATAGCGATAAGATCGAACGGCTTAAAATCTTTCTGCGCAGTTTCGGGATCACGCTCAGGAGCAGCTCGGACAAACTGCACCCCAAAACCCTCAGCGGTATGCTGGCGGAGGTGAAAGGTTCCCCGTATGAGAATGTAATCAATACGGTCACCCTCAGATCGATGCAAAAGGCTTACTACAGCACTTCCTGTGACGGACACTTCGGATTGGCTTTGGATCACTATTGTCATTTCACGTCGCCGATCAGGAGATACCCTGATCTGACGATACACAGGATCATCAAATCGGTAATAAGCGATGGACCTACGAGTAAGAATTTCAAACGCTTTGAGACGCTGGTACAACCGGCTGCCGAGCAGTCATCCGCCGCGGAGAGAAAAGCGGTTGATGCCGAACGCGAGGTGGAGAAATTAAAAAAAGCCGAGTATATGACGGCTCATGTGGGTGAGATTTTTGACGGAATCATCAGCGGCATAACCGGATTTGGGTTTTTTGTGGAACTCCAGAATACCATTGAAGGACTGGTCAGCATCGAGGAACTGTTCGATGATTATTACGAATACATCCCCGACATGTATATGCTCCAGGGAACCAGAACCGGCAAGCAGTACAAGCTGGGAGACAGAGTGATGGTAATCGTCGAAAGCGTCGATATGGACCGCCGAGAAATCAATTTCTGTCTTACCTAGAGGATCTGCCCCAGAAGGATCGGGTCAGCAGGATGATGATGGTAAACAGCTCCAGCCTGCCCGTGATCATGATGAAGCTGAGATACAGCTTCAGGCCCGAATTAAAATCACTGAAATTACCGGTGCTGACGTGGCTGGTGAAAGCCGTGCCGGTATTGGAAAGCATCGCTATGGCAGTGGTCATATTTGTCTCCATGTCGTGACCCTGCAGAGACAGGATCAGAGCGGAGAGGAGAATCAGGCCGAAATACGTCAGTGAAAATACCGTGATGGCGGAGACCACGGGAGCTGAAACGGATTCTCCACCTATCTTTACCGCAACTACAGAACGTGGATGGATTCTCCTGATACATCCACGACCTATCAACTTAAGCATCACCAGGAAACGGACGACTTTTAATGATCCGGACGTGGATGCCGCGCATCCGCCGATGATCATAGCCCCGAGGAAAATAAACTGGCATGCCGTAGGCCATGTGAAGGAAACGTCCCTGACAAATCCGGATGTGGTGCAGATGTTCGCCATCTGTATCACCGATTCCCTGAGGGCTTCAGCCGCAGTCAGATCGGTTTTCATCGTAAGGCAAAATGCGCACAGCAAAGCGCCGGAGCCGATGATGATGAAAAAGGCCCTCACTTCTATATCACGTATGATTCTGGTGATCCTACCGCGTACCAGGTGATAATACAGGATGAAATTGATGGACGACAGTATGCAAAAGGCCGAAACCACGATCTCTACATAGAGACTGTCGTAGTACGAAAGCCCGAGAGGATTCGTGATGACGCCGCCGGTGCTGACACTGCCCAGTGTGAGTATGATGCAGTCCAGAAGGGACATCTTTCTCGATATCAAAAGCAGGATAAATTCGATTACGGTAAATGTCGCATAGGTAACATAGAGCATTCTGGCGGAGTTGCTGATGCGCACGGTGGTTTTTTCGTATACTGGTCCCGGAGTCTCGGCGCGTACAATAAACTGGCCGCTGATACCCAGAGCAGGCAGTACGGAAATGACAAATACCAGAATTCCCATTCCTCCCAGCCAGTTGCTGATGGCTTTCCACAAGAGCAGACTGTGGTTGAGCGCGGGGCCTTTGATGCACGTGCAGCCGGTGGTGGTAAACCCGGACACTGCCTCGAAGAAGGCGCTGATATAATTGTCCACAGCGCCGGACAAATAATAAGGGAACGCCCCGATGATCGACGATATGATCCATGCCGCAGCCACGACAATATACCCCTCGCGAACCCCGAAGTCGGTAGTTCCCGAGCGGAAGAAAAGGGTGAGAATCAGTCCCACTGCCAGAGTTACAGGCACACAAATTCTGAAGGCAAAGACAGAATTCATTTCACCTGCCACCTCTGCCCAGATCCATGGAACGATCATGGCGATACCCTCTATGAGTACGATGGTTCCCATTATTTTAGCGATGACGCTGTTTGTCGTAACTTTAGTCAGCATGTTCCAATCAGCTCCGTGAATCAATATTTCTGTGTCCAGTACTGAGGTGAGAACAGGATGAAGAACGTATACAGTTCAAGCCTTCCCGCGATCATGAGCACGGACAGCAGGATCTTGGCATACCCGCTGAAGCCGGCATAACATCCGCTGAAGCCCGCCTCGCCAAAGGCCGGTCCCACGTTGCATACGCAGGAGACCACAGATGTGAATGCTGTGGTCATGTCATCCGTATCGAATGACACCGCGATGGTTCCCGTAAATATAACGATGATAAACAGAAATATATAGTTGGCGACACCGGAAACGATATCCGGCGATACGCTGTTTTTGTTTACTTTAATCGCCTCATAGTACTGCGGGTGAAGCCGCATGGCGATGCCGTGGCTCATGAGCCTGGAGGCGATCACGAATCGTATGACTTTCGTTCCCCCGCCTACAGAGGATGAGCAGGCGCCGATGACCATGAGGGTCAATATGACCACCTGACAAAGCTGAGGCCAGAATTCATAGTCGCTGATGGTGAATCCCGTTGTGGTCAGCATCGATACGGTTTGGAACATGGAGTCCGCCACTGCTGGAGTGATATCGTGATAATAGCCCCGGAAGAAAAGCTCAGCGAAAATAATTGCCGCTGGCAGGAAAATAAGAATCAGATATAATCGGAACTCCGAATCCCCTGTGATGCTTCTGAGACCTCGCCGTATTGAATGGTAGTAGAGGTTGAAATTTACACCGCACAGGAACATAAAGATCGACATGACGGCTTTGATGTAGGCGCTGTCAAAATGAGCGATGCTGTTATCGTAATTGGAGAATCCTCCGCTGCTGACGCTCCCAAAGGAATGGATGACAGAATCAAAAACGCTCATGCCCCCAAGGCAAAGCAAAAGCACCTCACAAAGGGTGAGACCCAGGTAAATGCCGGAAAGCGTCATCGCCAGCCGCTTCGTTCTGGGCGTTGGTCTTTCTACAACCGGACCTTCCGTCTCGGTGGAGATGATGCTCTGACCGGAAAGACCGAGGGTAGGGAAAAATGCGATGGCGATGAGCAGAATGCCGATGCCGCCTGCCCAGGACATGATGGCGCGCCAGAACACGAGCCCGTACGGCATGGCTTCTACAGATAAAGCCGTTGTGGCGTTCGTCGTCGTGAATCCCGAACACGCTTCAAAGAAGGCGTCAATGTATGAGGCGGTGAAATCGGTAAACAGGAACGGAAGCGCGCCTACAGCCGCAGCCCATCCCCATATCACCATAAGAAGACCATCGCTGATTCGGATGCGGTCAAATCCGTGTCTGATGCCTTTGTACAACAGTAAACCTGCCGCCAAAGAGAATGGACACACTTTGATGAATCCGGTGGCGATGGCGAATTCGTCATATATCACAGATACAGCAATAGCCGGCAGCATAGCAAGACCGACAACGATCAGAGCCATACCTGTTGTTTTGGCCAGATATCTGAAAGTTGAAATCATATATACACCCTTTTATTTGAAAAATCCCAGCTTCCCTGTGCCGTTGATGAATTTTTCGGTGGTGGAAATATCGCTCAGAAGACTCAGCATGATGACGCGGTCGTCCTCTTTAATGCACGTATTCCCGTTTGGTATGATCACATCGTGACCGCGGTGTATGGCCGCGATGATGATGCTGTCAGGCAGATTCAGATCGCTGAGAGGAATGTTCAGGATCTTCATGTTAGGAGTTGCGATGATTTCCATGATTTCAGCCTGTCCCTGAATGAGCTGTGAAGACAGGATCTTCTTCCTGCCCTGTACCAGACGGATGATCGTACTCGTGGTGATATCCTGAGGGTTCAGCGCCATGTCGATACCCATTCTTGAAATGATTTCCGCGTAACTGGTTCTGCTGACCTTGGCGATAACGTCCTCAACACCATGCATTTTAGCGGTCAGCGCCAGAAGCAGATTGTCTTCATCAAATCCTGTGGTGGTAACCACCGCGTCCATGCCGTCCATGTTTTCTTCTTCCAGCAGGGACAGATCCGTAGCATCGCCATGGAGCACCATGACGTCGTTGAGGTGGGTGGACAGATAGTAACAGCGTTCTCTGTCCTTCTCGATGATCTTTACCGCGGCGCCGAATTCAGAGAGCATCTGCGCCAGATAGAATCCGGTCTTTCCTCCGCCCATGATCATTACTTTCTGCAGGTCAGTATACTTGCCGCGAACGTGGACTTTTTTGTTCAGCTCCTGTATCGGTTCCTTCTCGCCCACAACATAGAGGAAGTCATTGTTCTTGATCACGTCATTGCCGTGGGGAATGATGACTTTGCCGTTTCTGGAAATACCGACCACCAGCATGTTAGGCAGAACCTCGGAGAATTTCGTGATCGGCAGATCGATGAGCTGCTTGTATTTGTTCACCTGAAACTCCAGCAGGGATATTTTGCCGCTGGAGAATATGCCGTTGCTAAGTGTATACTTCTCGGCCAGATACTTGTATATTTCAACGGTGATACCCATATCCGGGTTAACGATATAATCGATATTCATCAGGTCTTTGATGAACTGGATCTGCTGCATGTGTTCCGGGTCTCTGACTCGGGCCAGAACTTTCTCACATCCCAGCTTTTTGGCAAATGCAGCGATAATGATATTGGTTTCGTCACTGCCCGTAGCGGTGATCAGGAAATCAAAATTAGAGATGCCGATGTTCTTAAGCACCTTTGTCTCCTTGGCGTTTGCGTTGACGGTCATCACATCCATGTGTGAGCCCATCTTCTGCAGGATGTCCTTATCGATGTCGATCAGAGTGACCGCGTGGTCTCCGTCGAGCAATGTTTTCGCTACTTTCGCGCCTAATTTGCCGGCGCCGACGATTGCAACTTTCATTTTATTATCCCCTTAATCAAATACCAACATTATACACCTGTTTTTACGGAATTCAAGTTGATAGATAACTTTTTAGCGTGGTACAATAAAGCAGTTACATCAGGAGAGCAAGAAAGTGAACATCAAGAGATTTATAGGCGGTATGCTGGAGAGCAATGGGTACATTATTTCGTCACGACCTGATCATGATGAATGCTACATTATCGATCCGGGATACGAACCAAAGAAATTCATAAAATACGTTAATGACAAAGACCTGAGCGTCAAGGGAATCATCCTGACCCATCACCACTACGACCACGTGGGCGGCGCGGAGCGGATCAAAAAAGCTCTGGACTGTCCCATTCTGATGCACCGATGCGATGTGGACAGATACGGCAAGGACGTGGATGTCTATTTAGAGGATGGAGATGTGCTTGTGCTGGGTGATGATCAGGCAAAGGCAGAAAAGCTGGTCATCCTCCATACACCGGGGCATACCAAGGGCGGGATCAGCATCATGTCCGCCGCCAGCAAGGTCTGCTTCACGGGAGATACGATTTTCAATGTGGATCTGGGAAGGACCGATCTGGATGACGGATCAGATGATGAACTGGTCAGCAGTATCATCAATGTAGTGGACAAGTGGCCGAACGAGATCACGATTTATCCGGGACACGGAGACCCCGCTACCATGAAAACAGTGAGAAAGATAAACAGAGAATTCTTAGACATAGTAGGAGATTGAAATGGCAATAAAACTGATAGCACTTGATCTGGATGGCACAACACTGAATAACGAAGGCAAACTGAGCCCGGGCAACAGGCAGGCTCTTCAGGACGCGGCGGATAAGGGCGTGAATATCGTCATCGCTACGGGCAGGCCGTTCTGCGCGCTTCCGGAAGAGATTTTAGCGTTTGAACCCGTTCGTTATGTACTCACATCCAACGGCGCCAGAATCACCGATCTCCACGAGAACAAAGCGTTTTATGAGAACTGCATCGCGCCCAATGCCGTCGAGGCGGCGGTAGAGATGCTGGAGCCTTTGGATTATGTGCTTGAAACCTTCGTGGATGGCGTCGCGTACATAGAAGGATGGTATTACAGACAGGTCAATGAGACCAGAGAGAGCTTCAGAAGCGTAGACTATATTCTCAAGACGAGAAGGCCGATGGATGATTTCTACGGCTTTATGCTGAAGAATAAGGATAGGCTGGAAAATATCAATGTCAATTTCGAGGACATCTCCGAAAAACCGGAGATGAAGGTAAAGCTCGAAACGCTGCCGGATGTCACCATCACAAGCTCCTTCGACCATAACCTTGAGATCGGAGGGGCGACCACCAGCAAGGCTGAGGCCCTGCGGCAGATGAGCCGGATTCTGGGCGTTCATCCGGATGAGATGATGGCCGTGGGCGACAGCCCGAACGACATGGCGATGCTCCGCGTAGCCGGGATGCCGGTAGCTGTAGGCAACGCCAAGCCTGAGGTAAAGGAAATGGCGAAATATGTCGCGCCATCCAACCACGACGACGGCGTGGCGGACGCGGTGAGGAAATTCGTTTTATAACGACGATCGGCTGAACCGATTAGACTCAACGAAAATCCGCTTTTTATTACATCTTGGTTAACGGGAGCTGACCAAGGTGTAATGGGAAGCGGTTTTTTGGTTGACAAAATATGGAAATTACCATATAATACCAATGTCAAATATTACCAAAACGACATCATATTGGAGGGGTTATGGATAATAGACTGATAGGACAGATCGGTGAGAATGCCGCGGCGGATATTCTCATGGCCAAGGGATATACGATACTGAAGCGCAACTATAGATGTAAACACGGGGAAATCGATATCATCGCAGAGAAATACGGCGAGATGAGTTTCGTCGAAGTCAAAACCCGGCAGAGTTATCAATTCGGCAGGCCATGCGAGGCTGTCAGTGAAGAAAAGAAACGGCACATACGAAAGACAGCCCGGTGCTATCTGGACGAATTGAGGGCGAAGGGGTACATTCCCAGAAGGTATGACTTTCAGATCGTGGAAGTCACCATACAGCACATGGAGCACGTTTTTTAACGATCATTTCAGGAGGGATACATCATGTTGACAAAGGTCAAGACAGCGACGCTCAACGGAGTAGAGGGGTACCCTGTTACGGTGGAAACGGACCTTCACAGCGGAATGCCGGGATTAAATATCGTAGGGCTGGCGGACGCGACCATAAGGGAAGCGTGCCAGAGAGTGAAACCTGCCATTATGAACTGCGGATATATTTTCCCCAGAGAACGGGTAACGGTAAATCTCGTCCCGGCGGGAAGACCCAAAGAGGGCAGTCATTTCGATCTACCCATAGCCCTGGGAATCATGATGCTGGGCAGAGAAGTGGCGGCAATGGACGACACCGCATTTTTGGGAGAAGTTTCCCTTGATGGGACGATCAATCCGGTCAGAGGGGTCCTGCCTCTGGCGATTTGTCTGAGGCAGGCGGGCATCAGGAATCTGGTGCTGCCCCAGGCTAACGCGGAGGAGGCGGCGGTGCTGGAGGATCTGAATGTGCTCCCGGTGAGGAGTCTGATGGAAGCGGCAGACTATGTGGCGGGAACGGTAAATATAGAACCATATATAAGGAAGAAAAGTGCGCGCAGAAGTGAATACGAGATAGATTATTCCCAGGTGATCGGGCAGGAAGCGGTAAAGAGAGCGGTCACGATAGGCGCAGCCGGCAACCATGGGATCCTGATGATGGGAGGCCCGGGATGCGGCAAGACCATGATCGCCAAACGGCTGGTCACGATACTGCCGGAACTATCTTACGAAGAAAAACTGGAGATCACGGGGATATACAGTGTGGCGGGTCTTTTGCCTTCAGGACATCCCATTATCGATGAACGTCCTTTCAGAAGTCCCCATCACACGGTAACCACGGCGGGATTGATCGGCGGAGGGATCAGGCCGAAACCGGGGGAGATATCTCTGGCCCACAGAGGTGTCCTGTTTCTGGATGAGCTTGGTGAGTTCGACTCTCGGGTCATCGATTCGCTGAGGCAGCCTGTGGAAGAAGGTATCGTTCACATTTCCAGAAATGTTGAAGACGTGATTTTCCCGGCGCAGGTCATGCTGATCATAGCGGCCAATCCGTGTAAGTGCGGTAACCTTTGGGATGACAGGAAGGCGTGCACCTGTACCAGACAGCAGATCGAAAGCCACAGAAGGAAACTCATGGGGCCCTTTGCTGACAGAGTGGATATGCACGTCAAAGTCAGTCAGGTGGAAAACAATAAGCTCATGGAGGAAGCTTCCGGAAACGGCGCGATGTCATCTGCCGAGATGCGGGCTGTCGTATCCGCGGCCAGAAATATTCAGCGGCAGAGATACGCAGGGACGGGATATCTGGACAATGGCACCCTGGATGATGGCGGCATCAAACAGTTTTGCGCACTGGATATAAAAGGCCGCCGCATCATGGAAGCCGCCTATGACAAACTGGGCCTCAGCATGAGGGGTTACAAAAAAATACTTAAGATCGCCCGCACGATTGCGGATATTGACGGCGCGCCGGATATCCGGGAAGAACACGTGGCAGAGGCGCTGATGTACAGAATGGATCTGGGAAATGAATAGAGAACGAGACATGAATCAACAATATATCACGCCGGATATGGCGGCGTATCCGGACAGCCTGCGGGATATCCAAAACAGACCCACAAAACTATATTATATCGGCGATCTGAGCCTTTTATCCAAACGGTGCGTGTCTGTCGTAGGGTCGCGAACGGCAAACGCTTACGGCAAGTCTACAGCCGAAGCCATAGGAAGGCAGCTTGGGTCGAAAGGCGTAACCGTCGTAAGCGGGATGGCCAGAGGAATCGATACCTGTGTGCACAAAGGCGCCCTGCAGGCCGGCGGCGCTACCGTAGCAGTGCTTGGGTGCGGGCTGGATGTCTGCTATCCCCCGGAAAACCAAAAGCTCATGGATGAAATCGCGTCAAAGGGCCTTTTGCTGTCCGAATATCCCGAAGGGACAAAGGCCGAGAGATATCATTTCCCGGTCAGAAACAGAATCATCAGCGGCCTGTCAGAACTTACCGTGGTGGTTCAGGCCAGAAACAGGAGCGGCGCTCTCATCACGGCAGAACTGGCTGCCGAGCAGGGCAGAGAGGTGATGGCCGTTCCCGGAAACATCGACAGTCAGTATAATCTGGGCAACAATAAATTGATCAGCGAGGGAGTCAATCCCCTCATATCCGTTGCGGATGTACTGGGGGTTCTGGGTCTGAACAAGCCCGATCCGCAGGAGGCAAAACGCCGTCTCAGCGAAACGGAATACCAGATTTTCGGCATCCTCGAGGAGCGGGGCGAGATGAGCGTAGACGAGGTATGTATGGCCCTTGGCAAGACCCCCGCATACGTCAATCCGATCCTGGCGGTGATGGAAATGAAGGGATTCATATTTTCGGCCATGGGTAAAATTTTTCTTGCAAATGTTTAGGTTTGCTCCTATAATCGGATACTGGAAATAAATCTATCGATTGGAGATATGTTAAATGGCAGCAAAAAAAAGAATACTTGTTATAGTTGAGTCGCCGTCAAAAGCGAAGACTATAGGGAAATTTCTCGGAAGCAGATATAAGGTAATAGCATCAGTAGGACACGTGCGGGACCTTCCTAAAAGCAAGCTCGGAATCGTTTTGCCTGAGGATCTTGAGGGGGATGAAATCGACAGCAAATTAGAGGGCAAAGAAGCCTTTGATCCGCAGTATATCAACATCAGAGGGAAAGGCGAGCTCATAAAGGAACTCAAAAAAGAAGCCAGGAATGCATCTAAAATTTACCTCGCGACAGACCCTGACCGCGAGGGAGAAGCGATATCCTGGCATTTGGCGTTTTTGCTCGGTCTTGATATCAATTCGCCGTGCAGGATCGTCTTTAATGAGATTACAGCCAAGGCCATAAAGGAAGCCGTAAAGAATCCGAGACCTATCGACTTGAATCTCGTGGACGCGCAGCAGGCGCGAAGGATTCTGGACAGACTGGTAGGGTATAAGATCAGTCCGCTTTTGTGGATGAAAATACAGAGAGGCCTGAGCGCGGGCAGAGTGCAGTCTGCCGCCCTGAAAATCATATGCGACAGGGAGAACGAGATCAAAGCCTTTGAACCTGAAGAATTCTGGACCGTGACAGCCAATTTCAAAAAAGGCAGAAAGTTCACGGCCAAACTCGTAGAAAAGGACAATGAGAAGCTGACCATCGCCGGCTCTGCCGAGTGCGATGAAGTGGTCAGTGATCTGCAGCAGGGATCCTTTACCGTAAAAAGCATCGAGGAGAAGGACAGAACCAGGAAGGCTGCGCCTCCGTTTACCACCAGCAGTCTCCAGCAGGATGCGGCCAACAAGCTGAACTTCACCACGCGCAAGACCATGATGGTGGCGCAGCAGCTTTACGAAGGAATTGAGATCAAAGGCAGAGGCACCATAGGTCTCGTATCCTATATCAGAACGGACTCCGTGAGAATATCCGACGAGGCCAGACAGGCGGTCAAGGAGTATATCATCAACGAAATCGGCAGTGAATACTATGCCGGCACGGTTTACAGCAACAAGAAAAAGGATGTTCAGGACGCGCATGAAGCCATCAGACCGAGTTATATAGATCTGACGCCGGAAGAAATCAAAGCCCAGGTAACGAAGGATCAGTACAATCTGTATAACCTGATCTGGCAGAGATTCGTGGCCAGCCAGATGACACCGGCAAGCTATAAGGCCATGGGCGTTTCCATCGAAAACGGCAGATACACATTCAGAGCAACGGGTTCGAAGCTTTTGTTCGATGGTTTCCTGAAGGTTTACTCCAATCCTAAGAATAAAGAAGAAGATAAGATTTTACCTGAGCTGGAGAAGGGAGAAACCCTGTCCGCAGAAAAGATCGATAAAGAACAGAACTTTACGCAGCCGCCGATGAGATTCACAGAGGCGAGTCTGGTTAAGGAGCTGGAGGACAAGGATATAGGCCGTCCGAGTACGTACGCGCCGATCGTTGCGACTCTGTCTGACAGAAACTATATCACCAAGGAAAAGAAAAATCTGGTGCCGACGGAACTGGGATATATCGTTACGGATGTAATGAGCGAATATTTCAAGGAAATCGTTGACGTGGACTTCACCGCCAGAATGGAAGAAAAGCTTGACGATATCGAAATCAAAGGCGTCCGTTGGAAGAACGTAATCGAAGACTACTACGGCACGCTGAAAGAAGAACTGGAAAAGGCAAACGATGAGATCATCAAGATCGATCAGGAACCGGAGCTGACAGGGGATATCTGCGAAATCTGCGGCAAACCGATGGCGCTGAAGCGGGGCAGGTTCGGGAACTTCATCGCCTGCACCGGTTATCCGGAATGCAAAAACACCAAGCCGGTGGTCGAAAAAATCGATGTCAAGTGTCCGTCATGCGGCGGCGATATCATCATCAGGAGGACCAAAAAAGGCAGAATATTCTACGGCTGCTCCAACTTCCCGAAGTGCAGACAGGCATATTGGGACAGACCGACAGAAAAGAAGTGTCCGGAGTGCGGCAGCCTGCTGGTTGAAAAGAAAACCAAGGATCACGAGTATGCCTGCTCAAATAAGGAATGCAATTATAAAGAATAACAAGTATAATAATGTTATCGAATAAGAAGGACATTCAAAAGGAGGAATAAATGGGACAATTTCATGCGACAACGATTTGCGCAGTCAAGAGAGGCGAAGATGTCTGCATCGGCGGTGATGGTCAGGTGACTATGGGCGAAACCGCCATCATGAAGAACGGAGCCAAAAAAGTAAAGAAAATCTATAAGAATTCAATCGTTACCGGATTTGCCGGATCTGTAGCGGACGCGTTTTCACTGACAGAGAAATTCGAAAGCAAACTCGATGAACACGGCGGCAATCTCAAGAGAGCCGCGGTAGCTTTAGCGCAGCTTTGGAGAAGCGATAAGGCGGTCAGAAATCTGGAAGCGCTCATGATCGTAGCCGACAAGGAAGATATGCTGATCATTTCCGGTACAGGCGAAGTCATTGAACCGGATCAGCCTTTCGTGGCCATAGGATCAGGTGGAAACTATGCGTACGCGGCAGCTAACGCTTTGTATAATAACACGGATCTCAGCGCTGAGGAGATCGTCAGAAAGTCACTGGCGATCGCTTCATCGATCTGTGTTTACACTAACGACCACATCTCAGTGGAAAAATTATAGGAGGTGCGATATGGCAAATAAACTTTATCAGATGACACCTAAGGAAATCGTTGGTGAACTTGACAAATATATCATAGGTCAGGACGAAGCGAAGAAATCAGTCGCCATCGCGCTGAGAAACAGATACAGGAGAAGCCTCCTTTCTGAGGAGATGAGAGAGGAAATCACACCGAAAAACATCCTCATGATGGGGCCTACCGGCTGCGGTAAAACGGAGATTGCCAGACGTCTGGCCAAACTGATGGACGCGCCGTTTGTAAAGGTGGAAGCCACCAAATTTACGGAAGTGGGATATGTAGGAAGAGATGTGGACTCCATGATCAGAGATCTGGCAGAGGCCTCCATCAGAATCACCAAACAGCAGATGCTGGAAGAAAAGTATTCCATAGCCGATGAAATCGTAGAAGAAAGAATCGTAGAAGCCATCATACCGGGCAAGAAAGGCAAGATCAACAACAATCAGAGCCGCGGGCCTTTTGATTTCATCCTCGGCAACAGCGGCTATGTCAGCCAGAAAGAGCAATACGAACAGCAACAGGCCCAGCAGGCGGCGGATGATGATGCCAGCGATGACACCGGACTCGCCCGCGAACAGGTGAGACAGCAGCTCAGAGACGGACTTCTGGAGGAACAGTACATCGAGATCCAGGTTACGGAAGCTCCGAAGCAGAACAATCTGGACGTAGGCGACGGCGGCATGATCCAGATCGGCAACATATTCGGCGACATGGCGCCAAAAAAGAAAAAGAACAAAAAAGTCAAAGTAAAGGATGCCAGAAAGATTCTGAGAGAAGAGGAAGCGCAGAACCTGATCGATATGGATCAGGTCACCGAAGATGCGTTGAACAACGCGGAACAGAACGGCATCATCTTTATCGACGAAATCGACAAAATCGCATCCGGTTCCGGCTACAGAAGCGGAGCTGACGTTTCCAGAGAAGGCGTACAGAGAGACATCCTCCCTATCGTAGAGGGAAGTGTCGTCAACACGAAACACGGCCCGTTAAAAACAGATCACATCCTGTTTATCGGCGCAGGCGCGTTCCATACGGCCAAACCGACGGATCTGATTCCGGAGCTGCAGGGACGATTCCCGATCAGAGTCGAACTGGAGAATCTGGATAAGGATACCTTCGTGAAAATCCTTACCGTTCCGGAAAACGCGCTGATCAAGCAGCATAAGGCCCTGCTGGAGACAGAAGGCATCCAGATCGAGTTTACCGATGAGGCGATAGATGAAATCGCGACGATGGCATTCCTGATGAATGAGCAGACGGAGAACATCGGAGCCAGAAGACTCCATACGATTCTTGAGAAACTTCTGGAGGACATCTCATTCAATATCGCGGATATGGATGAAGAAAAAATCGTCATCGACAGAGATTACGTGAAAGAAAAGTTTGAGGAAAAGATACATCCTCAGGATCTGGACAAGTTCATTCTTTAATATGAGATAGTGAATCGATGAAAGAGCCCCGAAAAGGGCTCTTTTGTTGAATTGTGTCAAATAACGGAACTTTTTTGAAAAATCTAATAATTGGTTGTTTTAGCTACAAAAAGCCATTATAATGTTTAGAGACCGGATATAACGTAGAACAGATAAAGAGGTGGCATATGAGCGACATTTTGGGCAAGGTCAGGAAATTAAACTGGCTCCTTCAGAAGAGTCCTACAGGCGCCTTTTCTTTTAATGAAATGTGCGCGATCCTGAGCGACTTGATGGATGCGAATGTTTATGTAGCAAATGTCAGAGGCAAGGTAATCGGCGTAAACTACAAGATCAAATCGGACAGTTCCACCATAACAGACAAAGAAACCGGCGTTGAGGCGTTACCGGGCGAGTACAATGAAGGGCTGATGAATGTCAAGGAGACGATGGCCAACATGTGCGGCGATGAAGCTCTGCAGATATTCAAGTACGATTATGACACATCGGATAAACTCCATACGGTCATTCCGATCATCGGAGGAGGGACCAGATGGGGTACGCTGATCATGACCAGATACGAGCCCGCGTTTACGGATGAGGATCTGGTACTCGGCGAGTACGGAGCAACCATCGTCGGTCTGGAGATACAAAGGCAAAAGACAGTAGAAGAGGAAGAAGAGAACCGTCAGATATCTATGGTGCAAATGGCCATAGGTACGCTCTCATTTTCTGAAGTCGAGGCTGTGCAGCAGATTTTTGCCGAGCTGGAAGGTGAAGAGGGCCTTCTGGTAGCCAGCAAGATCGCTGACAGATCCGGCATCACCAGATCTGTAATCGTCAACGCGCTGAGAAAACTGGAAAGCGCAGGGGTCATAGAATCAAGATCTCTGGGGATGAAGGGAACCAGGATCAAAATAACGAATCCTAAGTTCAAATCAGAACTGGAGAAAATGATCGTTTGACCGTCTAAATCATGATAAGATTCAACGAAAACAACGAGATTATCACAAATGAAGAATACAACGCAATTATCGTCGGGCTCCAGTGGCGCGGCGATATTTCGCGTTCCATGGATGAGCTGGAAGGCCTTTGCGAAGCTGACGGGATCACTGTGGCGGGCAGGATCGAACAATCACTCAACAGACCGGATAACGCCACCTTCATAGGCAGCGGCAAAGTGGAGGAGCTGGCTGAGCTCTGCGCCAATATGGAAGTGGATACGGTGGTGTTCAATGACGAACTGAGCGGCGTGCAGATCAGGAATCTGGAAGCAGCCCTGGGCGTCAGAGTCATAGACAGGACGATTCTGATCCTGGATATTTTCGCGGACAGGGCGGTATCTCCGGAAGGTAAACTGCAGGTGGAACTGGCGCAGCTGAAATACAGGCTGCCGAGACTGACGGGATTCGGCAAAGCGCTGTCAAGACTCGGCGGCGGCATCGGCACCAGAGGACCCGGCGAAAAGAAACTGGAAACCGACAGGCGTCACATTTCGGGCCGTATTGACGACATCAGGAAAGAGCTTGACAAGATCAGCAGAACCCGTAAGACCCAGAGGGCCGAACGTGAAAGAAACGAGATGCCCGTGGTTGCTCTCATGGGATATACAAACTCCGGCAAATCCGCCATCATGAACGCCATGCTGTCCATGTCAGAGGAATTCCAGGAGCAAACGAGAGAAGGGAAATCCGTCGAATCAAGGAATATGCTGTTTGCGACGCTGGATGCCCAGCACAGGAAAATCACGCTGGGCAAAGGCAAAGCTTTTGTGCTGATCGATACGGTGGGATTCGTCAGCGGCCTGCCTCACAGTCTGGTGGAAGCCTTCAAGTCAACCCTGGAGGAAGTGAAGGACGCGGACCTGCTGATCCATGTGGTGGATGCGTCCTACGAGAACAGGGATTTCCAAATCGAAGTCACCGAGAATGTCATCAGGCAGCTGGCAGCGGAAAACACCCCGGTCATCATGGCTTACAACAAAATGGATATTGCCCCGGAAGAGCCGATAGACGCGACAGGCAACGACGCTGTGTATGTATCGGCCAAAACCGGCGCGGGCATGAGTGAACTGGCGGAGAAGATCTGCGATGCCGTGTTCGGCGATATGAGAGAAACCAGCCTTTTGATTCCGTACGATAAAGGGGCGGTCATGTCATATCTGTGTGAAAACGGTCAGATTGAGGAAATCGCCTACGAGGAGAACGGCACGCGTTTAACGGGCAGGTTCAGAGAAGAAGATTTGAACAGATACGAAGGGTTTGAAATTTAGATGGAATTATACAGAACGGTATTAAGAGAAGCGGAAGCGGAACAGATCATCGAGCGGTCCAGATTTATCGCGCACATCAAGCCGGTCTGCTCCAGGGAAGAAGCGGATGATTTCATCGCGCAGATCAAAGGAGAATACCGGGACGCGACGCATAACGTTCCCGCAATGGTCATCGGAGACAAGTCACAGATTCAGTGGGCAAGCGATGACGGCGAACCGCAGGGAACATCCGGCGCGCCTATGGTACAGATGCTGGTAAGTGAAGGCATTACCAATGTCATCATCGTGGTGACCAGATATTTCGGCGGCATCAAGCTGGGAACAGGTGGGCTGGTCCGTGCGTACACCTCCAGCGCGAAACTGGCGCTTCAGGAAGCCGGTATCTGCAGCGTCATGGAAATGATCAGCATCACAACGGAGATCGATTACACGTATCTGGCGAAACTGCAAAAGCTTTCGGGAGGCGATTTTGACATCGCGGACGCCGTGTATGGGGAGAAAGTTACGCTGGATCTTCATGCAAAGGCGGAGGACGAAGAAGATATAAAAGGCATTTTAATGAACCTCACATCCGGCAGCGCGGTGATTAAAAAAACAGAAAAAATTCTTGCCAAAAAATGTAATGTGATAGGACATATGTTACAGAAATAGATAAAAAATGAGAGATAC
>JAUMVD010000051.1:0-10442 GCA_030530285.1 Bacillota bacterium
TAAAAGGAGATTATTCATAGTAGTAACGGCAATCGTGTGCGTGGCTTTGGCCTTTGCACTGACAGGATGCTCTGAAAGTGAAGACAGCTATATGGATGAGGCGGATATGACTGTGGGATATCTCACCACTGATTATGCCGACCAATTGATGGCGGATGGGGCCAATACGATTTTGGGTTCCGTCTCCATTGATGAGACCGATGGGGTGTACACTGTTACTGTTACCGAGAAGGAAGTCGTCCACAGTTCTGACTATGCTGACGGCTACTACATTGCTGAGACAAATGTTGTCGAACAGTATGGACTAGGCGGATACGCCAAGATCATCTACGCTGATGAGAACGGCGAAGATATCATCGGCAATGCTGACGGTTTCATCAAGAATCATAACGAGGATACAGAGCAGCTCTACACCGTTTACTACATGAACGATACGGTCGAACTTATTGTGCCTGTGGCTCCTGAAGATGTAGAAGTCACTTATTGATTTTCGTGTTTTGAAACAGCGGCCGGGGGTACTCCGGCTTTTATTTTTTTGTATCAGATTCCTTAAAGGAAAATCCCCAAAGGAGAGCATTATGCCCACACCTGATCCGGTAGCATTCTCAATATTCGGTCTGGATATCATGTGGTACGCCATACTCATCACTTCAGGCACCATCATCGCTGCGGCCATATGCTGCCTTCGCGCGCCTTTGCACGGATTGACCGGCGATCAGATCCTGAATTTCGTGATCATATGCATACCGGCTGCCATCATAGGGGCCAGAGCGTATTACGTTCTGTTCAATTGGGACCACTATTCCGGAGATATTGCCAAAATACTCAATATCCGGGCCGGAGGTCTGGCCATCCACGGAGGACTGATCCTGGGCTTTGCGGTCGCCGCTCTGCTCTGCTATCTCTGGAAGGTCCGCCCGCTGAATCTGATGGATCTGTGCGTCCCGGCCATCGCCCTGGCGCAGTCCATCGGCAGATGGGGCAACTATTTCAATTCAGAAGCGCACGGCGGACCAACGGATCTGCCATGGGCGGTCATGATCAATGGGCAGGGCTACCACCCTACCTTTCTCTATGAGTCCATATGGTGCTTTGCGCTGTTCATATTCCTGCTCATCATCGATCAGCACAGAAAATTCGAAGGACAGGTCGTATTGCTGTACGGCATGCTCTATTCCGTAGAAAGGTTCTTCGTCGAAGCGCTGAGAACAGACAGTCTGATGATCGGACCGTTCAAGCAGGCGCAGGTCTTAAGCCTTTGCATAATCATCGTCTGTGTGGTATTTTATATAATACTTGCAAGACGCGGGAATAAATCAAAACCTTAGAAGGGAGATAACAATAAATGAAACTAGGAATCGTAGGTCTGCCAAACGTCGGCAAAAGCACTCTGTTTAACGCGATCACCAAGGCGGGAGCGGAGGCTGCCAACTATCCGTTCTGTACGATCGAGCCGAATATCGGCGTCGTCACAGTACCGGATGAGCGCGTGACCAAACTATCTGAAATATACAATTCAAAGAAGACGATCTATACCACCATTGAATTCTGCGACATCGCAGGCCTGGTCAAAGGCGCCAGCAAGGGCGAAGGTCTGGGCAACAAGTTCCTGGGTCACATCCGGGAAGTCGAAGCCATCGTTCACGTGGTCAGATGCTTTGAGGATTCCAACGTAGTTCACGTTGACGGACACATCGATCCGGTATCGGATATCGAAACCATCAATATGGAACTCATCATGTCCGACATGGAGCTTCTGGAACGCCGCATTGCCAAGGCGACGAAAATGCTCAAAGGCGACAAGTCACTCCAGAAGGAAATCGACCTGCTCAACAGGATCAACGATTTCATCGGCAGCGGCAAAGTCGCCAGAATGATGGAGCTGGATGATGATGAGGCGGCTTTCGTCAAGAGTCTGGATCTGCTGACCTATAAGCCGGTCATTTACGCGGCCAACGTTTCAGAAGAAGATGCGTCCGGCGACAGCGAAACTGCCGGCGCGGATAATCCGTACGTCAGCGCCGTGCGCGAATACGCTTCAGCCGAAGGCTCTGAAGTGGTAGTGATCTGCGCCAAAGTCGAAGCTGAACTTTCTGAACTGGAGGACGAAGAGCGCGAGATGTTCCTGGAAGAGCTGGGAATCACGGAATCCGGTCTGGAGAAGCTGATCAAATCTTCCTACGCTCTGCTGGATCTGATCTCCTTTATCACCACCGGTGAAGACGAGACCAGAGCCTGGACCATCAAGCGCGGTACGCTGGCTCCGCAGGCGGCGGGCAAGATCCATACTGATTTCGAGAAAGGATTTATCCGATCGGAAACCATCGCTTACGATAAGCTCATGGAGGCCGGCGGCAAGCTGTCCACTGCCAAAGAGCACGGCTGGCTCCGATCCGAAGGCAAAGACTACGAAGTCAAGGACGGAGATATCTGTCACTTCCTGTTTAATGTGTAAGACGAATATTCGGGTTGACAACGGGTTGTAAATGGGTTATTCTTATTTCATCAGGAGGGTCAAAAGATGGATTTAGATGAAATGAGAACATTAAAGAAACAGCGCGGATACACCAACGAATACATAGCTGATCAGACCGAACTGCCTCTGGGTACCGTTCGTAAGATTTTTTCGGGAGAAACGAAGCATCCGAGGTTTGCAACACTGCAAGCCTTGGAGGCTTTTTTTCGTGAGCCCCACGCACCGGTCTATCCGGGTCCGGTCTATGATTTTTACCCCGATAGGCCTCCAATACTTGTGAAAGAAAAAAATATAGACGAATATTACTTCGCCAAAAATGGGTCGTATACCGCGAGTGATCTGGATCGTCTCCGCGGAGATGATGGTCGAGGTGAGCTGATCCATGGCACACTCTACAACATGGCCTCCCCTACGGTCGCGCACCAGCTCATCCAAATGAGTTTATCGTTTTACCTAAAGCGCTTTGTTACCGAAAACGGAGGTGACTGTTTGCCGCTGACTGCACCTCTCGATGTGCACATTCACAACGATGACTACACCGTATTGCAGCCCGACATCATCGTCCTTTGCAATCGGGATCTGATTCGGAACGGCAAGGTTTGGGGCGCGCCTGATCTGGTCATTGAAATCCTTTCACCATCTACCAAGGATCGCGACCTTTATCTCAAGCTGCCCGAGTATCAGCACGCCGGCGTACGGGAGTATTGGATCATCGATCCTATGAAACAGAGAGTGATCGTCTATGATTTCTCTAACGGGGATCTCCTGCACCTGTATTCATTTCAGGAAAAAATCCCCGTCGGTATTTGGGACGGGGATTGTGTGATTGATTTCTCACTGATCGCAAGTGAACTGGCGTCAGTGGATTGAGATCATCGATAGATGTTCTATCTCTTGAGGAACGTACCGAAGATTCCTCTGGCCAGCTGTGCGCCTACGTTGCCGCCCAGCGTTTTGCCGAATTTGCCGAAATTGGCGCCGACAATCTTGCCGACTTCGCGTCCGACAGTGCCCGCCATGGTGTTCCCCACCTGATTGGCGGCTTTTTTCTTTTGTGCCTCTTCGCGTTCTATGGCCTTTGCTTCGGCTTTTGCCTTTTTCTCCGCTTCCTTGGCGGCCTCTTTGGCTTCCTTCTCGGCGGCTTTATCCGCCTCTGCCTGCGCAGCTGCGGCGGCTGCGGCTTCCGCATCCGCTGCGCCCTTTCTCTGCAGGAATTCATACGCGGAGTCCAGATCCGTTGCCGTGGCGTATTTGCTGTAAAGAATGCTGCTCTTGATCTTGTTGTCACGCTCCGCATCGCTTACGGCTCCCATCAGTGTCTGCGGGGGCAGTACGCTGGCCTTTTGGACCACTCCCGGAATGCCGTCCGTTCCCAGGAACGAGATCACTGCCTCGCCTGTTCCCAGGTTGAGGATAGTGTCATATGTATCGAATCCCGGATTCTCACGGAATGCGTCCGCTGCCGCTCTGACCATCTTCTGGTCGGCCGGCGTGAATGCCCTGAGTCCGTGCTGGACTTTATTTCCCAGCTGAGCGATGACACTGTCAGGTATATCCTTAGGGTTCTGCGTGCAGAAGTAGACGCCTACGCCCTTTGATCTGATGAGTTTCACCACCTGTTCGATCTTTTCCAGCAGCGATTTGGAGATATCGCTAAAGAGCAGATGCGCCTCATCAAAGAAGAAGATCATCTTCGGCTTATCCAGATCGCCCACTTCCGGCAGCGTCTCAAAGAGCTCCGAAAGCATCCACAGAAGGAATGTGGAGTAAAGCTTGCTGCTGTTGATCAGGCTGGAGCTGTCCAGTATATTGATCATGCCCTTGCCGTTATCCTGAGCCAGCCAGTCGCCGATGTTGAGGGCCGGCTCTCCGAAGAAGATATCTCCGCCTTCTGTTTCCAGCGATACCAGCGCTCTCGTAATGACGCCGATAGACGCGCTGCTGATCTTGCCGTAATCCGCCTGAAAATCCGCCGCGTGATCGTCCACATAATTCAGCAGTGCCTTCAGGTCCTTGGTATCTACGAGCAAAAGCTGCTGATCGTCCGCGATCTTATATACTACCGACAGGATGTCGCTCTGCAGATCGTTCAGTCCCAGGATCCTGGCCATAAGGAGCGGACCCATTTCGGATACGGTGGTCCTGAGCTGAATGCCCTTCTGACCGTAGATATCCCACAGCGTGACCGGATAACCCTGATACTGGAATCCGTGTTCCGCCAGGCCGAATCGCTCGATTCTCTTTTGCATGTCTTCGCTGTCGACTCCCGGATTCATCATGCCGGCGATGTCGCCCTTGACGTCCGCCATGAATACGGGAACGCCCAGGTCGCTGAAGGCCTCGGCCATGACCTTGAGGGTAACCGTTTTGCCGGTACCTGTGGCTCCTGCCACCAGACCGTGACGGTTCGCCATCTTTGGTTCCAGATAAACAGGTTCACCCGCTTCATTGTTGGCGATCCAGATCTTATCTTCTCTTATCATTTGCTCTCCTCCTATTTGAGATATTCCGCAAAGGCTTCTCTGCTCGGTTCCAGATATCCCAGATCTCCGCCCGCTTCCGTCAGCGCCTTGACTGCCTTGGCCTTCTTAGAGGCTGAAGCGTTCTTAAGCTTATCCAGCGCCGCGGCTTTTGCATCTTCCCCGCCGAATTCTCTGAATTCGAGAACGCCTTTTTCTCTGGCGAGCTCAACGAGTTTCTGGCCCTTTTCGCTTCTGACGATCAGCTGGTTCCAGCCTTTGTCCACGTCCCAGCCCTCGCTGCTTCTGGCGCCGCCTATGGAGATGTCCGCAAACTCCGCCGTCATGTCATAGCAGAACTCGCAGTTCTTTCTTACCAGAGGCAGGACTTCGTCCAGATCCACCTGTCTGTCATCCATATCCATGCGGTGGTACTTGCTCGGGAGGATGTCCACGTGACCTGCGTCACCCAGAGCCTCCATGCCCTTCCAGTCAAGACCCCATCCGCAGAACAGACCGAATACCATGCCGATGTTATCCGCGTTGTTGTCGTTATCTTCAAAAGGCTTCGACATCATCTTATATGCCGCCAGGCTCTTGCAAGGAGTTCCCACCAGCCCGATGGATTTGTATTCGTCTTCTTTCAGCGCCTCGTTCAGTACCGCCAAAGTCGGAGGTATCTGGAAGCTGCTGCCGCTGCATTTTCTCACGTCGGCAGGATCGGTCACGATGCAGCCGGCAGGATCCAGGGTTCCGTCCTGGGCTTTGCCTGCCTGACTGAGTACGGCTGCGTCGATGAAGCCCTCTGCCAGAGCCAGTTCCACCAGCGCCGTTACGCTGCCGCCGTGCTGAGCCTTTGCCCGGATCTGTGGATCCGCCGCTCTGGTCAGATACAGTTCTTTCACTGCTCCCAGCTGCGGGATGATGTCTTTCGCATCGAAGAATCTGTCCATGAGCGCGCCCAGATCAGCCGGCATTCTCGGACAGAAATACTTGCATCTGCCTTCGTTTCTGTCGCATTCGTAATCCACGAATGTACGTCCTTCGAAGGACTTCCAATATGGGCACATGCCCTGACAAGCTCCGCAGTTCGTGCAGAGATCGTTCTTTACTACTTTTCGTTCAAGTTCTAATATACTAAGCATCCTGGCACCTCCTTAAGTCAAGACTATAAGGAGTCCGTGAATCCGTATATCCATGCATTCCACTCCTTCAGGAATGTATGTCTCAAGCGGAGCGCCCAGCTTGCACATTCTGTCTTCAAACAGGTACTGGTAGCCGCCCTTTTTCTCTTCGAGGAAGCCTTCCCGGATGAGCATCGCTGTGATTTCCTTAAAGGTCATCTCCACAGGGACATCCATCTCACAGAACGTCTTATACAGAGGGTGTGAAAATCTGACTTTTTGTGTTTTTGCCATTACTTTCCCCTCCTTTCTGCTATGGCTTCGTAGCCGGTCATGAATACTTCCTTATTCATGTCCAGAACCTTGCCCTTGAAATTCTGTTCCAGAGCTTTATAAAATTCTTCCGGTTCGATCGGCATCTCGTCCATGGCGGCCAGCGCGCCCATCATGATGATGTTCGCTACCTTGGCATTGCCGGCTTCTACTGCCATTTCCGTCGCCGGTATAGCGTAGCTCTCGCTGCATCCTGCGTCGATCTCCGCCGCGATGTCTTCCAGGGACGGATATTCGTCCTCGCCGATCAGTACGCCCAGAGGATATGCCGGTCTGGTGTCATAAATGACCTTGGTGTTTTTGTTGCCGTAAACTCTGAGGATTCTGAGGGCCTCTACCGGCTCAAACGCAACCACGATATCCGCTTTGCCGTGAGGAATCAGCACTCCTCTCTCTCTTTCATCCGATACTCTCAGGTGACTCATAACTGAGCCGCCTCTCTGGGAGGCGCCGTAGGTTTCCCCTACGCTGACCTTGTAGCCCTTTTCTACCAGAGCCGAGCCCATAAGTCCTGACGCCAGGATGTTGCCCTGACCTCCGATACCGCAAATTACTACGTTCGTGTTCATTATGCCTCGCCTCCTTCTACCTGTATCGCTCCCGCAGGACATATCTTGGCGCATACGCCGCATCCTACGCATACTACTTCATCGATGGCCGCGCAGTCTTTTTCGAAATCCCAGACGTTGCCTGGGCATCCCCAGACTCTGCTGCAGTACCTGTCGCAGCCGCAGGCGTCGCCTCTGCACTTATCCGTGTCGACCCAGACCTTTTTCTTTTCTCGGGTCTTTGCCGCCAGCGTCGCGCATGGCTGCTGGAGGATGAGCACTTTCAGGCCGTCTGTTCTGATCAGTTCCGTGATGAGCTGAGTCGTGGCTTCAACATCAAACGGATCCGCGATCCATACTCTGCATCCCAGTGATTCGCAAAGCGCCTGAATCGAGATTTTCTCCGTCTCGTGTCCCATGGCTGTCTCGCCGGTGCCAGGGTGAGGCTGGAATCCGGTCATCGCCGTGGCGGAATTGTCCAGTACGATATGCAGTATGTTGGCGTTATTCATCTTCGCGTTGATCAGCCCCGGAACTACCGTATGGAAGAATGTGGAGTCACCGCAAAGGCTGACTACCGGCTGACCGAATCCATAGTTCGTCAGCTGTCCCAGACCTTCTGCCGCGCTGATTCCTGAGCCCATGCAGCTCATGAAGTGATAGCCGTACTGGCCCGCTCTCTGACCGGCCATGGTATAGCATCCGATATCTCCCATGACCACGCCATGGTTTCCTTCTCTCCTGAGGGCCTGCTTCAGGATAAAGAATGATGCTCTGTGCGGGCATCCCGCGCAGAATGTGAGCTCTCTTTCCGGTATGGTAAGACCCTCTGCCGCCGGGCATCCCGCGCCGCCGCAAACAGGTTCTTCCGGAACTTCCGCAAACTCTCTTAAAGCCTTTGTTACGACTTCCGGATTGAGTTCTCCGATCTTAGGCAGGATATCCGCGCGTCCGCAGATCTCGATGTTCACTTTATTCTTACCGGCGATTGCCGCTATATGCTCTTCAAGGAACGGATCGACTTCTTCAACAACCAGCACCTTTTCGGCTTTTGCCAGATGCTCTGTGATCAGTTTCTCAGGCAAAGGCCACAGTGTGCCGAGACTGAGTACTCCGACTTCATCCTCGATGCCGATGTCTTCGATGGCGTCGAGAACGTATTTCATACCGGTTCCGCCTGTGATGATCAGCTTCTTCGCGTCCTTGACTCCGTTATAGTGGTTGAAGTCGCTGCCTTCAAATTCGGCGCGGGCGCGTTCCAGCTTCTCCAGCAAAAACCCGTGCAGCCAGTTTATTCCGACCATTCTGTCCCATTCGCCGATCGGCGTAAACGGCCTCTTCTCCGGCAGCTCGCCGAGTTCGACTCCGCCTCTGCCGTGGCATATTCTGGTGGTGACTCTGATGAGCACCATCTGTTCCAGTTCTTCTGACAGCTGCAGCGCGTAAGGGATCATGTCCTTCGTTTCCTGCACGCTGGCAGGCTCCAGCATAGGTATGTTGGCCGAAACCGCCATATGTCTGGAGTCAAATTCATTCGTACTTGAGTGGGAATCCGGGTCATCCGAGCTGATGATCACCAGTCCTCCCTTGATGCCGCCCAGGGCTCCGCAATGTATCGCGTCGCTCTGCACCAGCAGGCCGTTCTGCTTCACGATACAGATCGATCTGGCATTGGCAAAAGACGCGCCCATGCATGACTGCAGCGCAGTGGTCTCATTGGTGGACCATTCCGCGCGGAAGCCCATGCCCTCAGCGATGTGTCCAAGCATCCCCAAAACCTGTGAGGATGGGGATCCCGGATATGATGAGGCAAAGTGTATGCCTCCCTCCAAGGCTCCCCTCACGATGGCTTCGTTGCCCTGCATGAGGTAAGTCTTGCCGGGTTCATTTTTTGTTGTCATCCATTCCACTTGATTTCACTTCCTTTTTGGTGAGTATTTATTGATATTCAATAAGCAAATTATAGCACTTTAATGCTTGACTGAAAAGAAAAAAAGCCTGCTCCTTAGTATTGCGCCTGAAGCTTTTTGTGCATATAATTGAGGTATGTAAGAACTAGTTGAAAACGTTACTATTTGCAGATAAAGGAGAAACCAATGAATTTACTTGAAATGTTAGGCCAGACGATGATGTCACCATCATCCGTAGACGCACTGGCTAAAGAGACAGGCGAACAGCCTTCGCAGATTCAGAATCTTATTGGAGACGCGCTTCCTGTACTTATTCAGGCTATGACAAATAACGCTTCATCAGCAGACGGCGCAGGCGCGCTGGCTGAAGCTCTGACGCAGCATAAGGAAACCGGCGCTGTCGACAAGCAGATCGCCAAATCCGATGTCAAAGACGGCGAAAAGATTCTCGGCCACATCCTCGGCGGAAATCAGGATCAGGTTATGGGAGCCCTCTCACAGAAGTCCGGCCTCAATATCGGATCGGTCGTCAAGATCCTGGCGATCCTGGCGCCTATACTGCTCAGCGGACTGAACGCTGCAACCAACCACGCCAACTCCAACGCCACTGCCAATGCCGGCGGCGGATTCAACCTGAACGATGGTCTGGACCTGGGAGACATCTTCAGCCTCTTCGGTGGAGCCGCGCAGCCTCAGCAGCAGTCACCTGCAGGCTTCGGCATGGATCTGATCGGATCACTGCTTGGCGGAGGCAGCAAACCTCAGCAGAGCGGCATCGACGGTACAGCCCTGATCAATGCACTCCTTTCCGTAATGAAATAACCCCGGTCGGCAACGGACTAACGTGATGAAACATCTTTTTTTGGAAGGACCGATACAGACAGGTAAATCAACATTAATAAGGCAGGCTCTGAGCCCATATCTGGGCTCGGAGCCTTTGTGTTCTTCTGATGCTTCGGGAGGCGTCGGTTTGGAGACCTTCGATTCTCTGGGGACCCCGGAGTCTTTTGCGGCCCCGATCGGGGGCTTTGCCAGCCAGCGGCTGACGGCGGCCGGTGCGACATCCGGCGCGGCGGCGGAAAAGACGGTTGCCTTTAGAATTGGTCCCGCTGCCACCACACCTCTTACTGCGCCGCTTGAGTTCTACAAAAACAGCGGCGGCATTTTCAAGTGCATCGGTGATGGTGGCGTAACTGTGGATGATTCCGTATTCGAAACTCTGGGTGTCCAATACCTTAAGGACACTGCAGGCCGCAGGCTAATGCTTTTGGATGAGATCGGAGGCCACGAACTAAAGTGCGCGCCGTTCATGGACGCGCTTCTGGAACTGCTGTCTGGGGATATCCCGTGCCTTGGCGTTTTTAAGATGGCGTCAAGTGTCAAACGCATGGACTCCTCGCTCATGGAATTAAATGCCCGCCTCCGGGAGGCCATCATCAATTCTGACGGCCGTATTCTCTACTACGAACGCGGCGACGAAGCTGTACGCGCTGCTGTTGAAGACTTCGTCAGCAAAATCTTTTAGCGCTGAGTTCTGATCAATTGCTCGTGGGGCCTGTTTTCTGTGGGACGCTGTAGTCCCATTTTTTTCT
>JAUMVD010000051.1:10463-16726 GCA_030530285.1 Bacillota bacterium
CAAAGCCCCATTTTCCACCGATTTCCCGATTCGCAGCCTCTTCTGGTGTAGCAAAATGCCGAAATCCCACCTGACAAGTCATAATCATCTAATTCCGGTGGAGTATTTCGCGGAAACAATAGCTTTTGTTGTAACCGACTCCACCAAAACCTCCTGCAAACGTGATTGATAAAAAAAATCGGTGAGAAACGGGCTTCGGCAAGGAACAAGCAACGGGCTCCGGCAAGGACGAGAAGGCCAAGAACAACGACCAGCAGCCAACAATAAGGATTAAGCTGCTATCTAGAAAGACTAACTTGCGCACGTTTGACCCTTGGCATCAGCCAGCCCTCAACAATATCTGTGATGCCTTCCATATCAATCATGTTCTTGGGGCCCTCACCGGTTACGATCAAATTATGCGACTGAAAAATTCTGTTGAAGTTGTAGTCCATTTCTTTCAGGATATCGCGTTCAATATACTGCATATCATCAAGCATTCCCTTATGCTCCCAATAGATATGGTGCCCATCGGCAAGAACGATCGTGAAGTCCGGATAGTACGCCTTTTTGTATACATGTCTTTGCCCGTTACTGTCATATCTGACACAGTTAAGCAAAAGCTTTTTCTCGTAATAGAACTCTATGCCAAATCTATGAAGGAGCTCCGCGATGGCCAATTCACCTTTGGTCCTGACCCACAGCCCGAAAGACGTTGCAACCGTCAGCTCCTCCCGTTTATATGGATTTTCTGACTGTTTGACTTTGCTATTTTTGCGTTTTGCTTCCAGTGCTTTTGCTTTTTTATCAGACAGTTCTTTGCTATCGCGGCAGCACTTCGGAAGTGAATCCTTTAAGCTTTCAACGCCATCAGGCAAAAGGCCCGCAATCAGTTCTTCCTTGATTCTGATGTTGTGATGTATGATTTTGATCAAGCGTTCGGCTATGATTTTTTCCTGCAAAGCCGCTATCACTTTATGCTGCTTGCGGATACTCAAAAACTTTTCTTCACCGGTAGACAGATCCCTCATGTAATATTCTTCGCTGTTGGATCTTTTTCTTGAACGCGACTTCAGCGTTTTGCCCGGGTATTTTTCGCAAAGCCTTTGCAGATACTTGACTCGCTTCTTATCGATGTCAATGCTCAGCTGAATGAATTTCTTAATCTCCATCCCATAATCACCTCTTTTGTAACTTTCACGATACCTTTGATGTATCTTTCATGATCTTACGCCCCTTCGTCCCCTTTGGTTTTCTTGATTTCCATATTTTACCATTTATTGGTTTTTCTTGCAAGTACATAAGGCGGATTTGTGATGATTTGTGTGGGTTTCTGATGGTTTATGTATTTTGCTGATTTTCCACCGATTTTTAAATTTCATGCCTCTTTAGGTGTAGCAAAAACTCAAAACCCCACCTATAGATGCTCATCAGACATCTTTCAGGTGGGGTTCAAACTGCTATTGTTGTTGTCTGCTCATGAATACTCCACCGATACAGCCTACAAATGGCTTGAATTAAAATAATCGGTGGAAACCGGCTAGTTGCGACTGGAAACCGGCTAGTTGCGACTGGCGACCCGGCTGCCCTAGCCCTCGTTCCTCAGTTTCCTGGCGCTGCGGCGCCTGTCGAGCTCGCTGAGGATTTTTTTCCTGAGTCTTATATCATCCGGAACGATTTCTACCAGTTCATCGTCATCGATAAACTCCAGCGCTTCCTCCAGGGTGAACACTCTGGCCGGTGAAAGCTTGATGTTCTCGTCGCTTCCGGCGGCTCTCATGTTGGTTGCCTTTTTCGCCTTGCACGGGTTGACCACCATATCGTCTCCACGTGCGTTCATGCCCACGATCATTCCTTCGTATACGTTGGTGCCCGGTTCGACGAACATCTGCACGCGCTCAGCGATATTGAAGATGGCGTATGGCGTGGTGACTCCCATTTCCTGAGCGATGGCAACGCCGTTGGTCCTCTGCGGGATCTCGCCGGTAAACTCATCGAATCTGTCGAATCGGCAGACCATGGTGCCTTCACCGTGGGTGTCGTTGATGAACTCGCTTCTGTATCCCAGAAGGCCCCTTGTCGGAACCATGTATTCCAATCTGGTGTACCCGTTTTCGCTTTTCATCTCCTGCATCATGCCTTTTCGCAGGTTCAGTTTGCTGATGACCGCGCCCGAGTACACATCCGGCACACTGATCACGACTTCTTCGATCGGCTCCAGCGTCCTGCCTGTCTCGTCCTTGCGCATGATGACCTCAGGTTTTGACACGGCAAGCTCATACCCTTCGCGTCTCATGTTTTCGATGAGAATGGACAGGTGCAGTTCTCCCCTGCCGCTTACCTTGAAGCTGTCGGTGGAGTCGGTATCCTCTACCCGCAGACCGACGTTGACTTCCAATTCCTTATTGAGTCGTTCGCGTATGTGGCGGGAAGTGACAAACTTGCCCACTTTGCCGGCGAACGGAGATTTATTGACCATGAAATACATGGAAAGTGTCGGCTCCTCGATCTGGATCATCGGCAGCGGATCGACCTTGCCTTCCTCTCCGATAGTCTCACCGATGCTGATATCCGCGATTCCCGAAACCACCACGATATCCCCGGCAACAGCTTCTTCCACCGGCATCCTCCTGAGTCCTCTGTAGACGAAGACCTGATTGATCTTCCTGTGCTCCACGGTGCCGTCAGCCTTTGCCACATCCACGACGCTGGCTTCTTTGATGACGCCCTTCGTGATGCGTCCGATTCCCAGCCTGCCGATATAGTCATCGTAGGCCAGGGCCGATATCTGCAGCTGCAAAGGCTCCTGCGCCAGTTCCTGAGGATACGGATCGCAGTGCTCTATAATCGTTTCGAACAAAGGCGTGATATCCAGACCATTCATGCCCTTAGCGCTTTTTTTGATCTTCATCGGCTGACCGTTATTGTCCACCTGCCCGGCGCCGCTCTCCACGGTGAGTCCCTGTACTTCGGCAGGATCTCTCACTACGATTCCCTGACGGGCAATGCCGTAAAGAATCGGGAAATCCAGCTGCTCATCGCTGGCTTCCAGATCCATAAACAGCTCGTATACCTCATCGACCACCTCATCGATTCTGGCGTCTTTTTTGTCGATTTTATTGATCAGCAGGATCGGCACGATCCCCTGCTCCAGAGATTTCTTGAGAACGAATCTGGTCTGCGGCATAGGTCCCTCGCTGGAGTCAACCAGCAGGATGACCGTGTCCACGGTCTTCATGATACGCTCTACTTCCGAAGAAAAGTCCGCGTGTCCCGGGGTGTCGACGATATTGATCTTCGTATCTCCGTGCATGACGGAACAATTCTTGGAATAGATCGTGATCCCCCGTTCTCTCTCTATATCATCACTGTCCATAACGCAGTCGACCACCTGCTGGTTTTCTCTGAAGACGCCGCTCTGGTTCAAGAACGCGTCTACTAGCGTGGATTTGCCCGCGTCTACGTGCGCTATCACTGCAATATTAATGATTTTCTGTTCATTTTCCATGAATTACGTCCCTCCGATTTCTTGCAATACATAGTACAGTATACTCCATCGAAACAAAAAAAGAAACTGCAATGTCGATGGACACTGCAGTCTCGTAATCAGGCTATTATTGATGATCGCAGCCGGTGTACTTCTGGCACCCTTCCGCATAAGGGCAGCCAATACACTTGTTGCCTTTTTTCTTCTCTTTTACCAGATACCTGATGACCAGAAATACAACGACAACCAAAGCTATAATTGCGATCACTGTTGCGATATTCATGTCTCAGGCCCCCTTTCTCAAAATATTTCAGCCGTTTGTACGGCCGTTTGGCCGCTTGTTTCAGCCCTTTTATGCAGCCGCCTGCGTCGCTGCGTGCAGCTGATACTTCTCGTCGAAGTGCGCGCGAATCTTTCTGGCAATCATGACGACAGCCAGTACCATAACCAGTACCGCGATAGCGCCAGGGATAAATCCAGGAGCGAAATGTCCGGCCGTAACCAGGGTTCCGATCTGATTGACCAGGAATGCTACCGTATATCCGACGCACATCTGCAGACCGATGGCGCTCCACAGCCAGCCTTTGCTCTGCAATTCGGAGTTCATGGCTCCGATTGCCGCGAAGCAAGGAGGCGTGAACAGGTTGAAGAACAGATACGCGATGGCGCTTACGCCGGTGAGTCCCATGGTCAGCGCGATGTCGCTGGCTCCGCCTGTCATGGCCAGTTCATCTGTATCAATAAATCTCGTCAGTCCGTAAACGACCGCCAATGTTCCGACAACGTTTTCCTTGGCAATGAAGCCCGTGATTGCCGCCGCTGCCAGCTGCCATACTCCGAAGCCCAGAGGAATGAGCAGAACTGCGAACGGTGAAGCGATTGTTGCCAGAATTGAGGTGTCTTCCATGCCTTCCGGCACTACCTGGAATCTCCAGTTGAATGTCTGCATCAGCGTAACTACCAGGTTGCAAACCAGAATGATGGTAGCCGCTTTGATGATGTATGCTTTTGCACGTTCCATCATGGACCAGAACGCTCTCTTAAGGCTTGGCGCCTTCCACTTCGGCAGTTCCATGATGAAGAAGGACTTTCTGAATTTTGCCCCTGTAACCGCCTTGACCAGCAGTGCGCAGAGGAAGATCAGCAGGATTCCTGAGAAATAGCAGATGAAGGTAACCCATCCTGCTCCGGCGAAGAATGCGCCTGCAAACAGTGCGATAACAGGGATCTTAGCGCCGCAAGGAATAAAAGTGGTCAGCATGGCTGTAGCTCTTCTCTCGCGTTCGTCTCTGATGGTTCTTGAGGCCATGATTCCTGGGATACCGCAGCCGGTTCCGATGATGATCGGAATGATGGACTTTCCTGAGAGTCCCACGCGCTTAAAGACCGGATCCAGCACAGCGCTGACACGCGCCATATATCCGCAGTCTTCCAGCAGGGCGATCAGGAAGAACATGACCATGATCAAAGGCAGGAAGCCGACAACCGCGCCGACGCCGCCGATGATACCGCTGCCGATGATGGTTGTGAGCACTTCAGGGCTGTTTGCCATAGCGCCCTCAACGAATCCCTGGAACGTTTCGATCCAGCCAACCAGCCAGTCCGCGATCCATGTTCCCAGATACGTCTGGGAAATCGCGAATACGCACCACATTACCGCTGCGAATATAATTATACCAGCAACCGGGTTGGTAAGTACAGCGTCAAGTTTATCGTGAGAAGTCGTTACACTTGAAGCGACCTTACGCGTCTCGACTTCCTTGACGATGCCGTTTACGAAAGCAAAACGCTTCCTGTCTTCGGCGTCGACGGCAGCCTTATCGTGCAGATTGATGTCCGCCTGAAGGTATGGCGCTTTCTGGCCTTTGCCTTCCATTGCAAAGGCTTTTGCCACGACTTCCTTGAGTCCGCTGTTTCCTTTATCTGTTGATACTGTTTCGATGACAGGGCAGCCCAGCTTTTCCTGGAGCTTTGCTACATCGATCTTCGTACCTTCTTTTTCGTTGATATCACTCTTATTCAGCGCAACGACTACCGGAATTCCCAGTTCCAAAAGCTGCGTCGTGAAGAAAAGACTCCTGCTGAGATTGGTCGCATCGACGATGTTGATGATGGCGTCAGGATGCTCATCTCTGACAAATTCACTGGTGATACTTTCTTCCGGTGTGAACGGAGACATCGAGTACGCACCCGGCAAGTCTACCGCAGTGATGTCTTTCCCTTGTGTGTAAGCGGGATCAAAAGGAGCTTCCTTCTTACCTACCGTTACGCCTCCCCAGTTACCGACTCTTTCGTTTTCGCCGGTGAGGGCATTGTACATTGTAGTTTTACCGCTGTTTGGATTGCCGGCAAAAGCTATTCTCATATAATTTCCTCCTCAGTTTATAATGGCTAATGATAAATTGATCTATCTTACTCCTCCAGCGTTACCGCAGAAGCGAGCAAATTGTCTAAACTATAACGTCCGTCTTTGATCACGACGACACATGTTTTTCTCTTTTTAGAAATCAGTGTCACCGGTTCGCCGGAATAACAACCAAGCCTGAACAGAAATGATGTCATGTCCGCATCATCTGTGTTGATCTCTTTGACTAAGTATGTCTTACCGGGTTCTGCTTCTAATAATGTCATTTTTCTCCCTCCATGATTAGCGGTTAGCCTTTGCTAAAATTCGTTAGCACCCGCTAACCACTTACATTTTAGTTAGCAACCGCTAACATGTCAATAGTTTTTTTCACCCTTTTCGGCGATAATTGTCAATGTTTCTGACTGTTGTCTCCCTATGTGAGCCTATGTT
>JAUMVD010000052.1 GCA_030530285.1 Bacillota bacterium
GGTTAAATCAGAATATTTTTCTGATTCTACCAAAGGTTGTTGGTCAAAGTTAAATAAAAACTTGATTTGACCAAAAATACGGCCCATCCTCTGGTAAATCCTACCAGTATCCCGCCACAGCCGGTCATTTCGTTACAATAATCGGTCATTTCGTTACAATTGCTGATCACTTTCCTGCTGCAAAAGCCCTCGCATTTGGTCAGATTCCAATAACTTTTTGGTTCTACCAAAGGTTGTTGGGCAAAGTTAAATAAAATCTTGATTTGACCAAATGGAAACAGGAACGGGAAATGCGAAGCGATACCCCCGCCACAAATTCTGCCAAATTCTGCCCCTTGCAAATTCCCCCGCCCGTGTGTATAATAATCTCGTTAACCAAGCAACGTGACCAAGCAATGAAACCGAGCAACGAAACCAAGCAGCAAGACTGAATAAGGCCGTCGGTCAACGAAATTGGTTAACGAAATTAAATAACAAAAAAAGCGATGACCGGAAACAAGTACTCCCGCAGGTAGTTTCCCAGAGAGCTGTCGGCTGGTGCGAGACAGCAAACGAAAGCAGGACGAATACATTCCGAGAGCTTTGTACTGAACGGTCCGTGAGACTCAGTAGGCTACAACGGGGAGCGCCCGTCACAGCGCGAAGGTATAAGCAGTTTTCTGCCGTACCTGATGAGGCCGTAAGCCGTGAGGCTGCGGCAAACCAGAGGTGGTACCGCGAATCATTCGCCCTCTGTCCCCCAGGGACAGAGGGCTGTGAATTACAGAGGGCTTTTAATAACAGGAGGAAAATAAAATGCCAATTACAGATCTGCTGACGCGAAATGCCAGGGAATTCCCATTCGACATCAGTCTGGTGGAAATCAATCCAGAAGCGGAGTCCAACGCCAGACGTACCTGGAAGGAATTCGAACTGATCGAGTCCAATCCGCATGAAATCGGACGAAAGGAAATGACGTGGCACGAGTTCGATGTCAAGGCCAACAGATTCGCCAATCTGCTGCTCACCCGCGGCGTCAAAAAAGGCGACAAAATCGCGATTCTCATGATGAACTGCCTGGAGTGGCTCCCGGTCTATTTCGGTATACTGAAGACCGGCGCGCTGGCGGTGCCTCTCAATTTCAGGTATACAGCAGATGAAATCAAATACTGTCTCAGGAAGGCAGACTGCAGCGGGCTGGTATTCGGCTCTGAATTCGTAGGAAGAATCGAAAGCATCGTGGACCAGATTCCTCAGATTTCGGTACTGCTTTATGTGGGCGAAGACTGCCCTACTTTCGCCGACAGCTACGACCAGTACATCGAATACTGTTCCTCCCACGCGCCTGATATCAAGCTGACGGACGACGATTACGCCGCCATCTACTTCTCCTCAGGCACGACAGGATTCCCAAAAGCTATACTCCACAAACATCGTTCCTTAAGCCACTCGGCGAAGTGCGAGCAAAACCATCACCACCAGACGAAGAATGACGTGTTCCTCTGCATCCCTCCTCTGTATCATACAGGAGCCAAAATGCACTGGTTCGGAAGTCTGTTTTCCGGCAGCAAAGCCGTCATTCTCAAAGGCACCAAACCTGAATTTATTCTCAAGGCCGCTTCTGATGAAAGATGCACCATCGTATGGCTTTTAGTCCCTTGGGCGCAGGACATACTGGACGCCATCGAAAGCGGAGAAGTCAATATCAACGAGTATCATCTGGACCAGTGGCGCCTGATGCATATCGGAGCCCAGCCTGTTCCACCAAGCCTCATCAAGCGCTGGAAAGAACACTTCCCAAGCCATGAATACGACACCAACTACGGGCTCAGCGAGTCGATCGGTCCGGGATGCGTTCACCTGGGTGTTGAAAATATCCACAAAGTCGGCGCCATCGGCAAGGCCGGCTACGGATGGGACACCCGAATCGTGGATGCAAACCATCAGGATGTGAAGCGTGGAGATGTCGGCGAACTGGCCGTCAAAGGTCCCGGCGTCATGACCTGCTATTACAATGATCCTGAAGCTACAGCGGAAGTTTTGGACGGAGAATGGCTGTACACGGGAGATATGGCGCAGGAGGATGAGGACGGTTTCATCTATCTGGTAGACCGAAAGAAAGACGTCATCATTTCCGGCGGCGAGAACATCTACCCTGTTCAGATCGAAGACTTCCTCAGAAAACACGACGACATTAAGGACGTCGCTGTTATCGGGCTGCCGGATCAGCGCCTGGGCGAAATCGCCGCCGCGATCATCGAGCTGAAGGAAGGCAGAGATACTTATGAAGAGGCCATCAGCGAGTTTTGCATGGATCTGCCTCGCTATAAGAGACCGAGAAAAATCATCTTCGCAGATGTGCCGAGAAACCCGACGGGCAAAATAGAAAAACCACTTCTCAGGAAAATGTACAACGCCGAAGGCATCGTCGCCAAAGAAGTGGAAAAAGAACTGGATTAAGTCAAGAAGGCGGCAGGCAATCCCCTGCTACCCTTTGTATTCGTTGCGCACCCAGTCGCACGCATACTGGTAAAATATCGCCGCGGCCGCAGACAAAACGCCGCGGCTTTTGCATGCTATGCCTAACTCCCGGTATGCCGGAGGGTCCAGCGGAACCGCGGTAATGCGCCTGTCAAAACCCTGAATCATCATTTTGGACATCAGGCTCGTGCCGAGACCGCTTTCTACCATGGCGATGACCGCATGGTCGTCTTCTTCGATAAATCTGGTGTTCGGATCGATATTATTCTTCGCCAGTATCGCCGTGATCTCATCGTCCACGCCCTCGTTGAGGGCGATGTACGGAAGGTCCGGCAGTTTCCGGATGTCGAACTTCCCTTCCGCTGCCAGCGGATCATCGGCGGCAAATATGCCAACGATCTGGTCTCGATACAAAAACTCCGCATCGATATCTTCCCTTGTAGGATACTCGACAAATCCGATATCCACCCGCTCTTCCGCGATCCACCGGGTCACCTGGTTGTCCGTACCGTGGAGCAGTTCGAATTTGATGCCGGGATAATCTTCGTGATATCTCCTGATGATTCCCGGAAGCCACTGGGCGGAGCAGCTGTTGAAGGTTCCGATGCGTATCACGCCGTCCCTGAGACCCTGGATTTCATTGATGTGTTCGGCCAGTTTTCGTTGCTCCACCAGAATCTTACGGATGTGGGGCATAAGCAAAATCCCTTCAGCCGTGAGTTTGACGCCGCTTCTACCGCGCGCCAAAAGCCTGATCCCCCACTCTTCTTCCAGCGTGTTCAGCGCTCTGGTGAGGCCGGATTGCGTGTAGCCAAGTTCCTCGGCCGCCTTGGTGATGGTTCCCGCCTCCAGCGTTTTGACGATGGTCTCATACTGACTTATATTCATCCTTATCCTCTATCCTTATTATGACTTTATAGCATGGCAATTATGTATAACATGCGTTTGACGAATGCTACATTATATTATATGCTATAGTAGATAAATTACAATAGGAGGAAGATATGTTTACAAAAGCTATAACAAAGAAACCTTGTAGAGCTTTGATCGACGGTATCACTACCGCGATGTTCGACGACGGAACCCCCGACTATGAGCTCGCTGCGAAACAGCATGACAACTATGTAGCTGTTCTCAGAAGCCTGGGTCTGGAAGTTCTGGATCTGGATGCGGATGAGAGATATCCGGACTCATGCTTCGTCGAGGATCCGGCAGTCGTTACGGCAGAATTTGCAATCATCACAAATCCTGCTACCGACTCAAGAAACGGCGAAAAGTACGAGATCATCGATGCGATCAAAAAGTTCTACAGTGACGATCAGATATTCCACATCGAAGCTCCTGGAACCATGGAGGGCGGAGATGTCATGTTGGTTGACAAGCACTTTTTCGTAGGTCAGTCTGACAGAACAAACGCAGAAGGATTCAAGCAGTTCGAAGCGATCGTATCCAAATTCGGGTACACAGCGGAAGCTGTCCCTGTAACGGAAGGCCTGCACCTGAAGGATTTTGTCATCTATCTCGAAAACAACAACATGCTGGTATCCGCGAAGATGAACGAAGAACCTGCATTCAAGGATTACAACCGTTTCGTCATCGACGCCGATGAGCTCTACGCCATCAACAGCATGAACATCAACGGTACTGTACTGGTACCGGAAGGTTTCCCTAAGACACTGAAAATCATCCAGGATCTGGGGTACCCTACGATTCTCGTGAACAACAGTGAGTTTAGCAAAATCGATGGCAGTCTTACCTGCCTCTCACTTAGATTTTAATTTGACTGGAGGAAATATATCATGAAAAAATTCAACAATGTTATCGTGAGAAGACCTTGCAAAGCAGTATGTGACGGCATCACTTCAGCTCCTGAACTGGGACAGCCTATCTATGAAAAGGCTCTGCAGCAGCACGACAACTACATCGAAGCACTGAAGAAGTGCGGCGTTGAAGTAACAGTACTGGAAGCTGACGAGAGATATCCGGACTCCTGCTTCGTAGAGGACCCTGCTCTCATCACAAAGGCTTGCGCAATCATCACAAACCCTGGCGCTGAATCAAGAAACGGCGAAAAGGATGAGATCATCGGCGCAATCAGAAAGTTCTTCCCGGAAGACAAAATCGAATACATCAAGGATCCGGGAACTCTGGAAGGCGGAGACGTTATGATGGTTGATGATACTTTCTATGTTGGCCTCTCAGCAAGAACAAACGAAGAAGGCATCCGTCAGCTTGGCGAAATCCTGAACAAGTATGGCATGAAATGCGTTCAGGTGCCTTTGGAAAAGGTACTTCACCTGAAGACCGGCGTTAACTATCTGGAGCACAACAACATGCTGGTTGCCGGTGAATTCATCACAAAGCCGGAATTCGAACAGTACAACAAGGTAGTCGTTCCTGAAGAAGAAGCTTATGGCGCTAACTGCATCTGGGTAAACGAGACAGTTATCGTTCCTGAAGGCTACCCATCCGTACTCAAGGCTGTCAAGGATCTCGGCTATGAAACACTTATCGTAGATACTTCAGAATTCAGGAAGATCGACGGTGGTCTGTCATGCCTCTCCCTGAGATTCTGGGCATAAAAGAAAGATTATTCTTTTAGGAGGAAATCGTTATGGAAAATAATCAAAAGACTCTGGGCATGCTGCCTCTCGTCTTATTCTCAGTAGGATGTACGCTGGCATCCGGAGTATTTGCTCTTTCCGGAGACTTTGCTTATGCCGGCGCCTACACACTGGCCACACTCATCGGCTGGGGAATCACATTCGTCGGAATGCTGGGCCTGGTTGGCTGCTTCATGAGACTGACCGTTGTAAAGCCTGAACTCACCTCAGGTATCTACAGCTACGCCAGAGCCGGATTCGGTGAGTACATCGGATTCAACTCCGCATGGGGTTACTGGCTGTCAGCTATCCTGGCATATGTTACATTCTCAACAGGCTTCCTGGGATCCCTGTCAGAGCTTTTACCGTTCCTGGGAGATGGCATGAACCTGGCTTCACTGATCATCGGTTCCGTCATCCTGTGGCTGCTGGTATGGCTCCTTCTCAACGGCGTCAATACCGCTGTTATCATCAACGCTATCGCAGTCGCATTTAAGGCACTGCCGATTCTGTTCCTGGTAATCGCAGCGTTAGTAGCAGGCGCATTTGACTTCGACACATTCATGAACAACTTCACAGGTGAAGGCAGCGGCATGTCCCTCTTTGATCAGACAAAGGCATGTATCTTCACAACTGTATGGGTATTCATCGGTATCGAAGGCGCTGTAGTTATTTCAACCAGAGCTAAGGACACGAAGCTTGCCGGAAAAGCTTCCATCATTTCTTTCATCGCTCTGTTTGCTCTGTATTTCATCATCTCATTCCTGTCAATGGGTGTAGCTGATCACGATACTCTCGTAGAATTCACCGACAAATACACCTTCTCCATGGCAGGCGTTATGGAATACATCGTTGGCCCTTGGGGCGCTCATCTCGTTAATGTAGCTGCCGTTATCTCCATCGGTTGCGCACTGCTGACTTATGTCATCCTGTGCTCCGACTCAGCTTTCGGTCCTGCTAACATGAAGTGCTTCCCTAAGATCTTCGTTAAGAAGAACAAGAAGGATCAGCCGATATGGTCAATCGTATTCAGCGCTCTGTTCATCGAGCTGTTCATGATCGTTGCGACAGTTAACTCAGCTTCCTATCAGAACTGCTATTATCTGTCCACGATAGCCATCATGATCCCTTACATGCTGTCCGCGTTCTACGCCTTCAAGCTGTCATGCACAGGCGAGCTGACAAACGGTCTTTCCGGCGGCGGCAAGACATGGACATGGATCGCTGCGATCATCGGATCCATCTACGGAATCTGGATGCTGTACGCTTCCTCCTTCTCATACATCCTGGTATGCGCACTCATGTATCTGCCGGGCGTTATCGTCTACATCATCAAGAGAAGAGAAGAAGGCGGCCCGATATTCCCGAAGGCTTACGACAAAGTCGTATTCGTTCTGTTATGCGCCCTGTTCGTACTGTTCTTCGTACTGCTGGCCGCAGGCAACGACTTCGTCCTGTCGGGATTCTAAGCACTGATGAGCTTCTAAAATCCAAACGGTTATATGAAACTGCCGCATTTGTGAATGCGGCAGTTTTTTTATATTTATATTCTGCAGCCCTGCAGCCCCTGCTGTTACTCCCTCCCATTGCTGCTCCTGTTTCGCCTGATATTCTCGTTTTCCACCGATTTGAGTGTTACCGAAGCATTTCGGTGTAGCAAAATCCTGATTTCCCACCAAACTGCCTTAGAAATGACGTCCATCGGTGGGGTTTGTCCAGATGACATGCTTTCACCGTCTTCAAAACTCCACCAAAATCTCTCCTGATCCGCTTGTTTTCTAAAACGCGGTGGAAAACCGTGTTTGGGAACAGACACAGACCGGAAATGCAAGAGCTAAAATGCAAGGGCTGAGCGGATATGCAGAAGCCTGCCGCACATGGTGCGGCAGACTTCCCCTACACAAAGAAAACCCCGCGTCAAACGCGGGGTTTGTTGTTATCTGTTCTTCATCGCATCCGGAAGCAGCTTCCGGATCATGTGCGGAATGTTCACTTATGCCAGAGCAGCTGTGATGATTGCCATGGTGTAAACTTCCTCGGCGTTGCAGCCTCTTGACAAGTCATTGATTGGAGCGTTCAGACCCTGGAGTACAGGACCATAAGCGTCGAATCCGCCAAGTCTCTGCGCGATCTTGTATCCGATGTTTCCTGCGTTGATGTCAGGGAAGATGAATACGTTTGCCTGACCGGCTACGTTTGAATCCTTGCACTTTGTCTTAGCGACTACCGGTGATACTGCGGCGTCGAACTGCAGCTCTCCGTCAATAGCCAGTTCAGGAGCAGCTTCCTTTGCCAGCTTCGTAGCTTCTACCATCTTGTCAACGTCTTCGCCTGCTCCGGATCCCTTTGTGGAGTAGGAAAGCATGGCAACCTTAGGGTCTACGCCGAAGATCGCAGCAGTTCTTGCTGATTCTACAGCGCACTCAGCGATTTCTTCCGGTGACGGCTTGATGTTGATGGCGCAGTCTCCCATGCCCAGGATTTCAGGAGCGCTTCCGTCTTCGTGTTCTCTTACCATGATAAACACGGAAGATACGCTCTTGTTGCCAGGCTTAGTCTTGATCAGCTGCAGAGCCGGTCTTACGGTGTCAGCTGTGGAGTATGTTGCTCCGCCCAGCAGCGCGTCAGCAACGCCCATCTTTACCAGCATCGTTCCGAAGTAGTTGCCCTTGGAGAGCGCGTCTCTGCACTGTTCTTCGGTCATCTTGCCTTTTCTCAGCTCAACCATCTTAGCAACCATTGCTTCCATATCTTCATATGTAGCAGGGTCCAGAATTTCCAGACCTTCTATATCGAAGCCGCCGGCCTTTGCAGCAGCCTGTACTTCTTCTACGTTACCAACCAGTACCGGTGTCAGGAATCCGCCCTTCTTAAGTCTGTCGGCAGCTTCCAGGATTCTGGCATCAGGTCCCTCTGTGAAAACAATTTTTCTAGGATTTTCTTTTAAAATCTCAATTAAATTTTCAAACATTTCTATTCGTTCCTTTCTATTTTATCCGGTTTGCAGTTTTTCATGCAAAGCCATTATACCACAGAATTTAGCTCCAGTATCCCCCAAAGCGTACCAGCAGATAAATAGTTGCCAGCACGATGGACAGGATCATCATAGGACCGCCTACCTTCAGGAAGTCGATGAATGTGATCGGATATCCCTTTCTTCCCGCGATACCGGTCAGAACTACGTTGGCTGACGCGCCGATGATCGTTCCGTTTCCGCCGAAGCATGCGCCGATGGATACAGCCCACCAAAGCGGCCATACATCGATGCCCTCTGAAGCCATGGTCTGAATCAGCGGGATGAGTGTTGCTACGAATGGAATGTTATCGAGCACCGCAGAGCAAATCGCAGATACCCACAGAATGACGATCATCAGAATGACATAGTGTGTGCCTGTCGCATTGATCATCGCCTCAGCCATCATGTGGATGATGCCGACCTTCTCCAGTCCTCCGACAACGATAAACAGGAACGCGAAGAATACGATGGTCGGCCACTCTACATCGTGAACCGTCTCCTCAACATCCTGTTTGCCGATCAGGATCATCAGCGCCGCGCATGACAGTGCGATGATACTTGTCTTAAGTCCCAGCGTGTCGTGCATGATAAACGCGAGCGCGACCAGACAGATCATGATAATGCTTTTGATAAACAGCACGTGATCTCTGATCTCCGCGTTCTCATCCATCTGCATGATGAGTTCCATCTTTTCCGGAGTTACGGTCAGGCCTTTGTGATACAGGAATCTGAATCCGATAATGGTTGCAATCATAACGATGGCAACGATAGGTCCGTCATACAGAATGAACTGCAGGAACGTTATGTCCGCTGCGCTTCCCAGCATGATGTTTGGAGGGTCGCCGATCAGTGTGGCTGTACCGCCTACGTTGGATGAGATGATCTGCGTCATCAGATATGGTATCGGGTTCAGCTCCAGCGTTTTGCAGATGCTGAAGGTCATTGGTCCGATCAGAAGTACCGTCGTGACGTTATCCAGGAACGCTGAAAGCACTGCGGTGATGATCATGAAGTATACCATAATCCTCCACGGATTGCCCTTCGCCATCTTGGCCGCCTTTACCGCCAGGAACTCGAATATGCCCGAGTTTTTGACAACGGCGACGAACATCATCATACCGATCAGTACACCAATGGTATTGAAATCGATAAAACCTAAAGCCTCCTTAGGTTCGAGTATCCCAATCAAAACAAGTAGCATCGCGCCGATGAGAGCGCATGCCGCTCTGTGAAGCTTCTCGGATACGATAACAGCTATTACAGCTAGGAATATCGCCAGAGCTATAATTTGTGTTGCAGTCATATTATTGTGCCTCCATGTATGAAATCATTATTTTAGGGCATCTTGCATACAATGTGCAATATACCCCAAATAATTATACTCCTTACAGCAAAAAGAGCAAGGTGCAAACCTTGCTCTTTTTAGCGTGTTTTTCGTACTTTCTTGCTCAACAAAGCGTCAGATCATGTCCTAACGCGGGGTCATGACCAACCGCAGGGTTATGACCAATACCCGCCGAACAGGATCAGCAGATAGACAGTCGCCAGGACGATGGACATGATCATCATCGGTCCGCCAATCTTCAGGAAGTCGATAAATGTGATCGGATATCCTCTCCTGTTGGCGATGCCGGTCAGAACTACGTTAGCTGACGCACCGATAATCGTTCCGTTTCCGCCGAAGCACGCGCCGATGGATACAGCCCACCAAAGCGGCCATACGTCGATGCCCTCAGCAGCCATGGTCTGAATCAGAGGGATCAGCGTAGCAACGAACGGGATGTTGTCCAGTACAGCGGAACAGATGGCCGATACCCACAGGATAACGATCATCAGGATGACGTAGTGCGTACCGGTGGCTTCGATCATGGCTTCCGCCATCATGTGGATCAGTCCGACCTTCTCCAGGCCTCCGACAACGATAAACAGGAATGCGAAAAATACGATGGTCGGCCACTCTACGTCGTGAACGGTTTCTTCAACGTCTTGCTTACCGATGAGAATCATCAGGGCCGCACACGACAGCGCGATGATACTCGTCTTGAGTTCCAGTGTATCGTGCAGTATGAACGCCAGAGCCACCAGGCAGATCATCACGATACTCTTGATGAAGAGAACGCGGTCCCTGATCTCGGCATTCTCATCCATCTTCATGATGAGTTCCATCTTCTCAGGCGTAACCGTAAGCCCCTTCTTATACAAAAGCTTGAATCCGAGAATCGTAGCTACCATGACGATGACGACGATCGGTCCATCATAGATGATAAACTGAATGAACGGAATGTCAGCGGCGCTTCCCAGCATGATGTTTGGCGGGTCGCCGATGAGTGTTGCCGTACCGCCCACGTTGGAAGCGATGATTTGCGTCATCAGATACGGGATCGGATTCAGGTCAAGTGTCTTGCAGATGCTGAATGTCATCGGGCCTATGAGCAGGACAGTCGTAACGTTGTCCAGGAACGCTGATAATACCGCCGTAATGATCATGAAATAGACCATGATCTTCCACGGATTACCTTTCGCGATCTTGGCAGCTTTTACGGCCAGATACTCGAATATTCCCGAGTTCTTGACGACAGCTACGAACATCATCATACCGATCAGCACGCCGATGGTGTTGAAATCGATAAATCCCAGGGCCTCGATAGGCTCGAGGATACCGAGCAGAACCAGCAGCATGGCGCCGATCAAAGCGCAGGCTGCCCTATGCAGCTTCTCGGATACGATGACACCGATTACAGCCACGAATATAGCGAGAGCTATGATTTGGGTTGCAGTCATTATTAGTCTCCTCCAATTGTAATTAATTGTAACTAAAAGGGGTATCATGCGTATGATACCCCGTATCTTAGTACTATAGTACTATAAAAATCAGCTCCAATCAAGTTCGTAAATCCATACAATCCTGCGGTTGTTCGTACAATCCTGCGGTTATGCTTTCTGTTTTTTGCCGAACAGGATGCTGACCAGAACCGCAATCAGCAGGAAGCCCTGATAGAACAGGAACGGTATGATGGTGATGCTTCCGATCTCCGCCAGACCGGCTGCGATCAGCAGCTGAGCGCCATAAGGGATGATGCCCTGGAAAATGCAGGAGAAGATATCCATGAGGGACGCCGTACGCGCCGGTTCGATATCATATTCCTGGCTGACTTCTTTGGCGATCGGGCCCGCCATAACGATAGCAACCGTATTATTCGCTGTCGCAACGTCCATAATGGAGGTCAAAAGGCCTACGCCCAGTTCTCCGCCCTTCTTGCTGTTAAACAGCTTCCTGATGGTGGCGAGAATAAACTCGAACCCGCCGAATTCTCTCATCAAAGCGCCGATGGATGCGACCAGTATGGTGACGATCATGGTCTCGAACATTCCCGATGTTCCAGCGCCCATGGAACTGAAGGCCGTACTCATGGTCAGCGATCCCGTAATAAGACCAACGATGGCAAAGAGTATCGTACCGCATCCCAGAACGATGAATACGTTGACCCCGCAAAGGGCTGCGATCAGAACCAGGAAGTACGGTATCGCCTGCAGCGTATTGAAATCAAAGTGCTGGATGGCTGACGCGTCTCCCCTCAGACAGATCACGGTGATCAGTATGAGTGTGGCGATGGCTGCAGGAAGCGCGATTTTGAAGTTCGCTCTGAACTTATCCTTCATTTCAACGCCCTGGGTCTTGGTGGCGGCGATGGTGGTGTCACTGATGAATGACAGGTTGTCGCCGAACATCGCTCCTCCCACGATGGTGGCCACGCAGAACGGCAGATTCAGGCCGGCTGCAGCCGCCACGTTTACCGCGATAGGCGTCAGCACGGAAATCGTACCGCATGAAGTACCCATAGCCATGGAAATCAGACAGGCTATGATGAACAGCCCCGGTATCGCGAAGCTGGCCGGTATGATATTCAGCAGCATGTGCGCGGTGCTCTCGGCGCCGCCGGCTTCGCTGGCAATGCCGCTGAAGGCTCCTGCCAGCAGGAAGATGAACAGCATAATGGTGATGTTGTCATCTCCGATGCCCTTTGCGCAGGCTGAAATCTTCTCGTTGAACGAAAGCTCTTTGTTCTGGCAAAACGCTACCGCCAGAGCAATCATGAACGCTACGACTACGGACATGACATAAAAGCCCATGCCGTCTTCCGTCGGTGCGATGTACTCGTAATAAATGCCGCTTCCCAGATAGACCACCAGGAAGATGATCATTGGCAGAAGCGCCAGTCCGTTTGGTGATTTTTTCGTGTCCATTAGTTGTCAATTACCTCCCCATTGATAGAAATCGTTATAACCTGCAGTGGTATCTCCCTGCCACTGTTCTGTAAAGCCATCTTCGTTGCGTATTCCAGTCCACCACAGCAAGGTACTTCCATCCTGAGGAGTGTCACGCTATTGATGTCATTTGAAGCAAAAATCTTTGTTAATTTTTCACTGTAATCCACTGCATCCAGTTTAGGGCAGCCTATCACAGTGATCCTGTCCCTCATATAATCCTGATGAATGCGCCCGTATGCGTAAGCCGTGCAATCCGCCGCGATCAGGAGGTCGCATCCGTTAAAATACGGAGCGTTCTCCGGAACCAGTTTGATCTGGCACGGCCACTGGGCAAGCTGAGACAGCCCCTGCTTGTTGGCCAGGACCGCCTTCTCGTCGTAAGCCTTTGCTTCTCTCTCTTCGAATGAAATGGCTCCCGTAGGGCATTCCGGAAGACAATCTCCCAGACCGTCGCAGTAGTCATCGCGCAAAAGCTTCGCCTTGCCGCCTACCATACCGATAGCGCCTTCGTGACAAGCTGCGGCGCAAGCGCCGCAGCCATTACACTTATCATCATCGATTTTTATAATCTTTCTGATCATAAATATATTTCCTCTAACCTGATTTTACATTTCTTCCTGTCGCTTGAAGTCCTCATATCTGGCCATAGCGTCATCGCTGGCTTCCTTAAAGAGCTTCTCCGCGTTCTCAGGGAATGTGATCCTGAGGGCCGCGTATCTGTTCTCACCATCCAGGAAGTCCTCATAAGCGAGACAAGGCGCTTTGCAGTCTACGCACATCTTCTGTTCTTCTTTGTCAGGATTGTATCTGTACAGAGGCCAGTATCCCGATTCGACGGCACGCTTGACTTCCTCCTGTACATTCTGCATACCGCTCTTGATGCCGTGAACGGTGCATGGCGTGTACGCTACGATGACCGACGGGCCTTTGTGTTCCTCCGCTTCTCTGATGGCCTTGATCAGCTGATTCATGTCAGCTCCCATGGCGACTGAAGCGACGTAAACATTGCCGTATGTCTTGAGGATCTGCGCGATATCCTTCTTTTTCGTCTTCTTTCCGGAAGCCTGGAATTCCGCTACCGCTCCCAGCGGAGTAGCCTTGGAACTCTGACCGCCGGTATTGGAATAAACCTCGTTGTCTATGATAAATACGTTGATATCTTCGCCTGTGGCGATGACGTGATCCAGTCCGCCGTAACCGATGTCATAGGCCCAGCCGTCGCCGCCGTACATCCAGAAGCTCTTCTTGCTGAGGTAGTCTTTCCTCCTGAGGATCTTTCTGGCCAGCTCGAAGGATCTCGGTTTCAGATCCTCCTGGAAGGCGTCTTCTACTGCCATTTCCTCAAGCTCCGCTACCAGCAGGTTCGTCGCTTCTCTGGACGCGTCGATGTCGTTATAGGTATCGATCCAATCCATGGCGTATTCGCTTCTCGTTTCATCGTAGTATTCCTGAACGAGTTCCAGCTGTTTCTCACGCTGCTGCTTGACGGAGAGGTACATTCCCAGCGCCAGCTCAGCGTTGTTTTCAAAGAGCGAATTGGTCCAGGCAACACCGTGTCCCTTTTTGTTCAGGCAATATGGGATTCCCGGCATGCCGCTGCCCCAGGCCTGTGAACATCCCGTGCCGTTGGCCCAGTAGATCCTGTCGCCGAACAGCTGAGTCAGCAGCTTGGCGTAAGGCGTCTCGCCGCATCCCGCGCAGGCTGCGGAGAATTCTACCAGCGGCTGACGGAACTGGCTTCCCTTGACGGAATATGGTGAGAATACATCTCCCTTATCGCTCAGGCTCAGGGCGTAATCCCAGCGCGTCTGTGAAGCTCCCGTCGGGTTGGCCGGCTTCATTTCTATGGCCTTGCCCTTGGCCGGGCAAACCGGTACGCAGCTGCCGCATCCCGTACAGTCATACTGTGAGATCTGCAGGCTGTAGAACAGCTTCTTGCCATCCTGGCTCTTGTAGCTTCTGAGCGGCGTGATGACGAAGCCATCCGGCGCGTTCAGCGCTTCTTCTTCATTCAATATATATGGACGAATCGCAGCGTGCGGGCAAACGAAGGAGCAGCGGTTGCACTGGTTGCAGATTTCCGCCTTCCACTGCGGCACGTGTACGGCAAGACCGCGCTTCTCATAGGCCGTAACGCCCATATCGATCTGACCGTCTTTCATCGTAGCCAGTACGCTGGTCGGCAGGTCATCACCCTGCTGACGGTTGATCGGATCTACGATCTTGCGGATCATCCAAGGTCTGCTTTCGTCTTCGATTTCTTCTTCCACTTCGATGTCTGCCCATTCCTTCGGCACATCGACTTTCTGGAAACCTTCAACGCCGGCTTCAACGGCCTGAATGTTCTTCTTAACGACCGCATTGCCCTTTGCGCGGTATTTGTTCTTGACCGCTCTCGTCATCTCCGCTACGGCCTCTTCCACCGGTATGACCTTCATGATGGTGAAGAACGCGGACTGCAGGATGGAGTTCTTGTGACTTCCCAGTCCCAGTTCTTCGGCGATCTTCGTCGCGTCGATGATATACAGATTGATATTTCTCTCCGCCAGCAGTTTCTTGTCTGACGGCCAAAGCTCTTTGTGCGCCTCTTCCGGCGTCCACGGACAATCGATCAGCAGTGTGCCGCCCGGCTTGATTTCCTCCACGATCCTGTAATCATCCAGGAAGTGATGGTTATGGCAAGCCACGAAGTCAGCGTTTTTGACATAATATGAGCTGCGGATCGGATGCGTACTGAACCTCAGGTGGGACTTGGTCGTGCCCAGCGTCTTCTTGGCGTCGTACTCGAAATATGCCTGCCCGTACATGTCGGTGGTCGTATTGATGATCTCAACGGTACTCTTGTTGGCGCCGACGGTTCCGTCACCGCCCAGGCCCCAAAACTTACACTCTACCGTGTCTTTGTCGTTCAGCTCGAACGGTTTCGTCGTCAGAGACTTGAACGTGAGGTCGTCCACGATACCGATGGTGAATCCGTTGATTGGTTTTTCGGCGATCAGGTTGTCAAAGGCCGCTACGATCTGTGACGGTTCCGTATCCTTGGAACTGAGACCGTATCTTCCGCCGATGATCTCAATGTCTTTCTTCGCCTTGAAGATGGCGGTACATACGTCCTGATACAAAGGCTCTCCCAGCGCGCCCATATCCTTACATCTGTCGAGAACCGCGATCCTCTTTACGGTTTCAGGAATGCCTGCCAGGAAGTGTTCCGCTGAGAATGGTCTGAACAGGTGTACCTGCAGGAAGCCAACCTTGCGGCCTTCTGCTCTCAGTGAATCGACGGCCTGTTCGATGGCTCCCGTAACGGATCCCATGGCGACGACGATATCCGTCGCTTCCGGATCACCGTAGTAATTGAATAATTCATAGTGTCTGCCTGTGATCTCGTTGATCTTGTGGAAATACTTCTCAACGACAGCCGGCAGATCATCGTAATCCTGATTATTGGCCTCTCTGACCTGGAAATAGATATCTCCGTTCTGAACGGTATTTCTCAACGTCGGATGCTCCGGATTCAGCGCTCTGTTCTTAAAATCCGCCAGGGCTTCTTTATTCATGAGTCCTGTGATCTGATCCATATCAGGGAGTTCAACTTTATTGATCTCATGCGAAGTTCGGAACCCGTCAAAGAAATGCATGAACGGGATGCTGGACTCCATGGCCGCCAGATGCGCTACAGGAGCCAGGTCGACGATTTCCTGTACCGAGGAGGTGCAGTACTGGGCGAATCCCGTGTCTCTGCAAGCCATGACGTCGGAATGGTCTCCGAATATACTCATGGCGTGGGTACCGACTGTTCTGGCTGCCACGTGCAGCACGACAGGATGACGCTCACCGGCGATTCTGTACAGAACCGGAATCATCAGCATGAGTCCCTGAGATGAAGTATAACTTGTGGATAGCGCGCCGGTCTGTATCGCTCCGTGTACAGCCCCTATCGCACCGGCTTCGGACTGCATCTCTGTTAATGTTACTGTCTGTCCAAAAATATTTTTCCTTCCCTGCGCCGACCACTTATCGGTAAGTGTCGCCATCGGTGATGAAGGTGTGATGGGATATATTGCCGCAACCTCGGTAAAAGGATATGCCATGTATGCAGCTGCTTCATTCCCATCCATTGTCGCGAATTGTTTCTTATTCTCTGGCATTTTGCTCCTCCATTGGTTTATTAACGAACTATCTTTTATAATACTTGAAATCACTGCCTTTCGTCAATAAAAAAGCGACCCGTTTTTCACGGATCGCAGCATTTATATTACATATATTTAATCATCACGGTCGTCGTCATCATCATCGTCATCATCGTGGTCGTCATCCCGGTCATCGTCGTCATCGTC
>JAUMVD010000053.1 GCA_030530285.1 Bacillota bacterium
CGGTGATTATATCAAAATGAACGACCTAATTACAATTTTACTGTATCACGCCACTGCTACTCGTTTTAGGTGTAAATCGCATTGTCAGGCTCGCATTGCTAATAAAAGGATCTGGTTGGGTGTCATTAAAATGGTGCGGTCTTACAGGACCGCACCATTTTATCTTTTCTGTGATTAGTCTTCTTTTACGCCAACTGGCTCAAAGTACTCTTTGCCTACGCCGCATTCAGGGCAGATCCAGTTTTCCGGAAGATCTTCGAATGCTACTCCAGGAGCAACGCCGCCTTCGCGGTCACCCTTCTGTGGGTTATAAACGTAATCGCATGCCTTGCAACAATATTTCTGTGCCATAACTTACCTCCTAAAAAATCTCTATCCTTTGACCTGCTATAACTTTCGTTACGCATATTCTACTCGTTTCTCTTATGCAGGTCAACGTATATTTCATTGTATCATTTACAATTTTACCGGTAGGGTTATTATATGCGGTTTTGTCTAACAATTGACTAACGAAGAGCCCAACCAAATTCTTTTTGCAATAGCCAGAGCTGCCATGGTTTAGAGGACATATAAGCGAAGCTAAAGGAAACCCATCCAAATGCGTTAAATAGCGCCGATTTCACTCCAGGTGGTTTCATTATATGCTATTCAGTTATCGTTATGGTCGCTTCGGAAACGACATCGTTAATTTTTTAAATTTGACTTGTGTAAGACTATCTTCCACATTACTGAATTTACTCATACACAACTGTATAGTGAACATATCATACTTGTGGTGGAGATGGTGAGAATCGAACTCATGTATCTAAAACTCCATTTTTCAGCATTTTCAGCCCATCATCCTTTGGAAAAGCTATGCACGACTCAGCATTTTGCAAATATCGGGCAGCATTCTTTGGAAGAAGGGCTCACGGCTCCGCACTTTCCAAATATCAGGCTTCTCCCTTTGGAAAAGTGTTGCTGTGCGGTTCATTTTCCAAATCCAACGACCAGCCACTCCTCCCAAATCCGTCATACTATGCGGCATTTTGTTTTTTCCGGCCCTCGCCAATCGTCACATCCATGATATAATAATTTCATGAAACAGCAGATTACAGATTTTATCAATAGCTATATCGTGAATTATCAGGCCAGGGATGAGATCGCCACTGTATATGGCGAGCCGATCGTAGGGTTTGCTGATGCGCGGCATCCGTACATTCAGAATCTCCCGAAACTCATCGGTCCTTCCCACGGTCTGCCGCAGGAAGTGCTGCCGGATGCCAGTATCATCATCGCTTATTACGTCCCGTTTACCAAAGCGCTGGCGAAATCAAACCGGCCTGCCGACAGGTTGGCATCCCCCGAATGGGCCAGAGCCTACCTCGCCGGGGACGGCTCCGGTCCAAACAGTGTCGGCAGTGAGGTCTGCGGCAAATGCGTCACGGGATGTCCATGTGCATTCTGGAGGTTGAAATGAAGAAAAAGCTCTACTTGATTCTTCCCATCATCGCCGGTATCTGCTGGGGCACCCAGGGAATATTTGTGCGTATCCTCAGCAACGCGGGTTTCGATAACATCACCATCATCTTCTCCAGAAGCATTGTGGCTATCATGGTCATTTCTGTCGTCATACTGATCACAGACCGCCGCAAGTTTAAGGCGCATGCCAAAGACCTGCCTTTGTTGATGGGAATCGGCTTTGCCGGCGTCATATTGCTTTCGTATTCATATAACATTGCGGTCCTGCGCACTTCCCTGTCGCTGGCCGCGGTGCTGCTCTGTCTGGCGCCGATTTTCGTGCTGATATTCAGTGTTGTTTTCTTTGGCGAGAAGCTCACCCGGCTCAAGTTCATCTGCATGCTGGCCGCGATATTCGGCTGCATATTGCTGAGCGGGCTTTTGCGTGACGGCGGCAACCTGCACTGGGACACCGTGGGGTTCTTCTTTGGTCTGGGTTCCGCAATCGCCAACGCCGCCTACACCGTACTATCAAAAATGGCGACCAAACAAAGGTATGACGCCATTACGATTTTCTTTTATTCATTTTTGTTCGTCACGGTAGTGCTGGCGCCTTTTGCCGATTGGAAGATCATGGTGGACTATCTGGTCTCCGCTCCGGTCAAAGTCTCAGCCATTTACCTCACCCATTCCGTATGGACATCGCTGCTTCCCGCCCTGTTCTATACCCTTGCCGTACAGAACGCGGACGCCGGCAGGACTGCCATCCTGGCTTCCGGCGCGGAGCCCGTATCCTCCATGCTGGCGGGGCTTGTGTTCTATCATGAGATACCGTCCCCATCCGGCATCATCGGAATGATCATCACGATCATTGCGCTGATCATACTCGTGCGCCCTCATCGGGCCCGCCGCGGTGCTAATCAGAAACATCCGGAGCGAAGCCGGAGCCGCACCCCTCAATAAGGGATCGGAATCCGTCCAGGATTTTGTCCCTGTTTTCGTACGCCTTGCCGTAGGAATCCTCCCAGCTGCCGCCATCTATTTCACATGCGGCGTTGCCGGAGATGTCGTTTCGCATCTCCTCCGGTCTGCAGTCTTCGTTGTATTCAAACGCCATCTCTCCGCCAACCAGCAAATTGGCGCTGATGGTATTGCCTTTGCTTCGCTGTATTCCCACCTGCACTTTGTTATCTACCAACGTGTTATGAACGAATTCACAGTTCTCGGTGAAGCCCCGGTCGCTGTCGTATCCTCCCAGGCTCATGCCGCACCAGCCGGTGCAATCCGCGATCACATTATCGTGTACCTCCACACCGGAGACTTTGAACCGCGCATTGTCCTCAGGGCTATGCTCTGTGGCCACCTCCAGCCCGATGTCGCAATGGTGGATGTAGTTCTCGCAGATCTCAATGTCCTGTCCGCCATCCACGTAGATGCCGTCCGCGCAGAGATCATATGCGCCGTTTTCCAGATAGGCGTCGTTGCCTGCCGCGCTGATGTTGTAGACGATATTCCCGAAGCATTTGCCGTTTCTGACGAAATCCACTTCGTACGGATCGTCTGCGCCGCTTCCTTTGGCATGCCTGGCCGTCCCCTCGAATCCGATCATGTCGATGCCGATATTGTTGTTATCGTGGATTTCATTGCCGCTGATGGTAAAGCCGTCAATATTGCCGTTAAAAGCGGTGGCCTCGCTGCTGCCGCACTGGCAGTCGTACACGCGGCATCCAGTCATGACGAGATTCTTCACCGGTGCCAGGTCGTTTCGCGCGTACGCGCAGATGCCGTGTGTCCCCCGGATCCCGTGGACCGTGCAGTCCCTGATCGTGATGTTTTCCAAAGCCTTTGCGCCCTGCGCCGGCGTGCTCTCATAAAAAATACCGTGGGTTCCTCCCTGCACTTCCAGGCCACGGATGGTCAGGTTGTCAGCGTTCACGATATGAATTCCGATATTGTCTTCGCCGCCGGATCCCGCCGGTTTGATCACCGGAGTCTCGCCTTTGGCGGCTCTGAATGTGACAGGCGCATCCGCCGTGCCCGACATGGATGAATCGATTTCAAACTGATCATATTCGCCGTCGTGGATCACAACGATGCTGCCGGGGCCGGCCTCCGCTGCGCCCCGCGCGATGCTCCGATAAGGGTTTTCGGCGCTGCCGTCTCCCGCATCGTCATTTCCCTCCGCTGAAATATGAATCTCGCTTGTCGTTTCGCCGCTGGCTGGGCCGCCTCCGCACCCCGTAAGCGCCATGCAAAAGGCCAAAACCGCAGCTGCGATCAAATATATCCATCGTCTTTTCTTCATCGATTCACCTCGCCCCCTCAACGGTTCGCGAAGAACACGCTGATGATAATGATCACCGCCCCCACGATCTGGAACGGCGTAAAGATCTCATGCAGAAATACCACGCCGGCTATGATCGATATGACCGTGGTCAGATTGGCGAAGATAGACGCCTCCGAAACGGTGACTCTCACCGTCCCGTAGTTCAGGAAGATAAACGCCGTAACCGAAGAAACGACCGACAGATACAGGACCGCGATGATGAACTTCGGTTCTCCCAAGGCGGCGATGATCAGCTCCTGATACTGGCCATGGCACTGGATGAGGGCGAATACGGTATAGACAAGACTGCCCAGTGCGAACATCACGTATGTCTGCTCCAGCGGGTTATAGTCATCGCCGGATTTCTTACTGAATACATAGAACAGCGAACCCGCAGCCACCGCTCCCAGCAGGATCAAAAGCCCCAGAAACGAGGACTTCATCCCCTCCGCTCCCACGGTGGTGATGGCGACGCCGACGGCGGACATGACCGCGCAGACGATCTGCCTCATCCTGACTTTGGAATGCATGATGAGCACGTCGAATATGATCCCGCCGATCGGGATGATGGCTATGATGGTTCCCGCAAAGGCTGAGGACGTGTACACGATGCCGTAGCTCTCGCATAAAAAATATAGTATGGGCTGGAACAACGCCAGTAAAATCACATATTTGAGAGGTTTTCCCTTAAGCGAAAAACGGACCAGGGGTCTGCTTCCCCCTTCCCCGTCGGAAACCTTGATCATTCTCCCGAAAACGACGATGAGATTCAGGGCAATAAACGCCATCACAAAACGGACGGCTATCAGCACGCTGGGCAGCGTGATCTGCAGAGCCATCTTCGAAAAAATAAAACTAAAACCAAAAATAGTGTTGCCAGTAATAACGGCAAGTATTGCCTTTGCATGTGAACTCATGACTTCATTATATCTATAATTATAAATGTGTCAAAGAGAACCGATCCCTTTGACACACCCGTTTTGATGTGGTAGGGTTTTATCAGTATATTGTTTCATATAATGGAGGGATTATGTCCTTTGAACACTACCATCGCAGCGGCACGAAAATGCTGCGGTGCGGATATACAACCGGAACATGCGCTGCCCTGGCGGCAGCGGCGGCTGCCAGAATGCTTCTCACCGGGGAGGTCCCGGAAACAGTGTCTCTTATGACGGGCAAAGGCATTCCCGTCGAGGTCCCTGTCGAACGCCATGGATTCGAGGATTTCGGATCCGCCATCGGCAGAAGCGGCGCCTGGGCGGCCGTGCCTAAGGATGCCGGGGATGATGCCGACGTCACCGACGGCCTTTTGATACGCGCGGATATCTTTATCACGTCAGAGCCCGGCGTGCACATTGACGGCGGCAAAGGCGTAGGACGCGTCACTAAGCCCGGTCTGGATCAGCCCGTGGGAAACGCGGCCATCAATTCCGGCCCGCGCAGGATGATCACCGACGCCGTCCTTGGCGTTTGCGAGGAGCTGGGTCATGATGTGGATGAAGAAGGAATCCAGGTCATCGTATCCGTTCCCGAAGGTGAAGAGGCGGCCAAAAAAACCTTCAACCCGAACCTGGGTATTGAAGGCGGCATCTCCATTCTGGGCACCACAGGCATTGTGGAACCCATGAGCGAACAAGCTCTGGTGGACACCATTGAAGTCGAGCTGAGGCAGCTGACTATGGACAGCACCCGGCTCATCATCACCCCGGGCAACTACGGCAGCAGCTATATCACCGAACACGAATTCGATAAACTCGGCATCCCGGTTTTGAAGTTTTCCAATTTCCTGGGAGAAACGCTGGACATGATCAGCGGCAGCCCGGCGGATACGGTGCTTTTGATTGCCCACGCCGGCAAGCTGACCAAAGTCGCCGCGGGAATCATGAACACGCATTCCAAATATGCCGACGGCAGAAACGAAATATTCTGCGCCCATGCGGCGATTTGCGGAGCGCCGGCCGGTCTCTGCAGAGAGCTCATGGACGCGGCGACGACAGACGCCTGCATCGAGCTTCTGGACCGAGAAGAGCTCAGGGCGCCCGTCATAAACAGTATCCTGCAGGCCATACAGCAAAAGCTCAATCACAGAGCTGCCGGCGCATTTCGCATCGGAGCGCTGATGTTCTCTAACGTTTATGGCCTGCTGGGCGAAACCGAAACAGCTGAAGAAATATTGCGAGAATGGGAGGAAAGACGCGAATGATTCATTTTGTCGGAGCGGGTCCCGGAGCGGAAGACCTGATCACAGTAAGAGGAGCCGAACTGCTCAAACGCACTGATGTTATCATCTACGCCGGCAGTCTCGTAAACCCGGCTCTGCTGGGTTACGGCAAACCGGGCTGCAGGATATATAACAGCGCCGAAATGACTCTCGAAGAAGTCATCGAAGTCATGCAAAAGGCCGAGGAAAAAGGACTCGACACCGTACGCCTTCACACGGGGGACGCCAGCCTTTACGGTGCCATCCGCGAACAGATGGATGTACTGGATGAGCTGAAAATCAAATATGAAGACGTTCCCGGCGTGTCCAGCTTCTCGGGAGCCGCGGCCGCGCTGAACGCCGAGTACACCCTTCCGGGGGTCAGCCAGAGCGTCGTCATCACCAGAATGGCAGGCCGCACGCCTGTACCGGACAAAGAAAGCATCTCTTCCTTTGCTGCCCACGACTGCACCATGGTGATCTTTCTTTCCACGGGACTTCTGGAGGAAGTCAGCGCTGAGCTGATTGCAGGCGGATACGAAGCCGACTCCCCTGCCGCGATTGTCTACAAGGCAACCTGGCCGGAAGAAAAAGTCGTCCGCTGCACCGTCGGCACTTTGGCGCAGGCGGCCAAAGATAACAATATTACCAAGACAGCTCTCATACTGGTCGGAGGATTTCTGGGAAGTCCATATGAGAGAAGCAAACTGTATGATCCGACCTTTACCACTGAATTCAGAGAGGCGAGCAAATAATGAAACTGGCATATCTGGCTTTTTCAGAAACAGGATATGAACTGGCATGGAAACTGGCGGACGCGCTGGGCGGCGAAGCCTTTCGAAGCGGCAGACCGGACGAAACCGGCAAGGTCCTAAGCCTTAACGAATGGACTGCATCGCACTTCGCGGCCTGCGACGGCATCGTCTTCGTCGGCGCTGCCGGAATCGCCGTCAGGGCCATCGCGCCCTTTGTCCGCGACAAGGCGTCAGACCCTGCGGTCATCGTGATCGATGAGCTGGCTTTGCACGTGATCCCGATCCTTTCGGGACATTTGGGAGGCGCCAACGATCTGGCCAGGGAGATTTCCCGGATCACCGGCAGCGACTGCGTAATCACAACGGCCACGGACATCCATGGCATCTTTGCCGTGGACGAGTGGGCCCGGAAGCAGCACTGCCTCCTCCTGGAAAGAGAAAAAATCGTCAGCATCTCGAGCCGGCTGCTTAATGGCTCCGGGATTGCGGTTTACAGCCCCTGGAAGATCCGGGGCGAACCGCCTGAAGGCGTGAGCCTGGCCGCCCCGGAGGATGCGGATATCGTGATGGACATCCGTGATGCCGGTCTCACCGGCAAAGCGCTGCATCTCATCCCCGGAATCTGCGTTCTGGGCGTGGGCTGCCGCAAAGGCACTCCGGCGCAGACCCTGGAATCGCAATTTGCCGATTTCATGGCGGAAGCCGGCATCATGCCTGAATCCATCCGGGCCGTCTCAACGATAGATATCAAAAACAACGAACCCGGTCTGATCGAATTCTGTGCGCGTCACGGCTGGCCCCTCATCACCTTCACCAGTGATGAGCTGAGAAACGTCAGCGGTGATTTCACCGCATCCGAATTCGTATCGTCGGTCACGGGCGTGGATAATGTATGTGAACGCAGCGCAGTGCTGGCTGCAGGAGGAAATACTCAGGAACATCTTCCCGGCAGCCTCCTGCAGAAAAAATTCGCCGGAAACGGCGTCACTCTGGCTCTGGCCGCTGCGGATTATGAACCTGATTGGGAGTGCAATATATGAAAAAAGTGTACGCAGTAGGCATCGGTCCCGGCGGACGTGAATTCTTCACCGACGAGGCCGCAGCAGCAATCAACAATGCAGACGTCATTGCCGGATACACGGTTTACGTGGATCTGGTCAAGGACTTCTTTCCCGGCAAAGAAACCTACACCACTTCAATGAAACAGGAGATTGAGCGCTGCAGATGGGCCATCGAGACTGCCTGCCAGGGCAAGACTGTCGCCATGGTCTGCAGCGGAGATGCGGGCATTTATGGCATGGCCGGCCTGCTGATGGAGCTGGCGGCACAGTATGAAGACGTGGAGATCCAGGTGGTTTCCGGCGTTACCGCAGCCAATTCCGGCGCGGCGGTTCTGGGAGCCCCTATCGGTCACGACTTCTGCCTCATTTCCCTCTCCGATCTGCTGACCCCGTGGGAGCTGATCGAGAAGCGGCTCAGATGCGCGGCCGAAGCCGACTTCGCCATCTGTCTCTACAACCCGAAATCAAAGAAACGTTCCGACTATCTGGCAAAGTCTTGCGCCATCCTGATGGAGCACAAAAGCCCGGACACCATCTGCGGTTGGGTCCGCAACATCGGGCGGGAAGGTCAGGAATACAATATCGTCAAATTATCTGAACTTGCGGAGGAGCCGGTAGACATGTTCACAACTGTCTTCATCGGATCCGCAACGACCAAAGTCATTAACGGCCGCATGGTCACACCGAGAGGATATGAGAAACATGAAGATAGTTATTTTCGGGGGAACGACTGAGGGGCGTGAACTCTCTTCCCTGCTGGCATCAGCAGGCGCGGATGTTACGGTCAGCGTGGTCTCCGGATATGGAGCCGAAGAGCAGAACGCATCCGGAAATTCCGGGAGTCTGAAAATCGAAGAAGGTCCCAGGGACGAAAACGGGATGCGGCTTTTGCTGGCGGACGCGGATATCTGCGTTGACGCCACCCACCCTTACGCCGTGGAGGCATCGGCCAACATCCGAAGTGCGGCGGAGGCCGAAAACGTGGAGGTTTTGCGCCTGAAGCGAGCTTCCGTTTCACTGGATGAGATCAAAGGCTCCGGCGTGGAGGATCTGTATATCGCAGAAGATCCGGCGGAGGCCGCTCGCATCGCCGCCGGCATTGGCGGACGGATCCTGCTCACCACCGGGTCCAAGGATCTTCACCTATACGGAGAGCTCCTCGATTCCGAGCTGCTCTTTCCGCGGGTGCTCCCACTTTCCCAGAGCATCGACGCCTGCGAAAAAGCAGGCATTCCACACAGAAATATTATCGCGGTCCAGGGACCTTTCTCCGAGGCGTTCAACAGGGCCGTGATCGATGAATATCAAATCAATGTACTGATCACAAAAGAAAGCGGCAGGGCCGGAGGATTCATGGAGAAGATCAACGCGTGCAAAAGCTGCGGAATCCCGGCGGTCGTCATATCCAGACCTGCAGATGAAGGTCTGTCCTTTGACGAGGTCCGAGCCCTTTGCATGGAGAAATTAAAATGAAAGTAATACTGGCGGGCACCGGCTGCGGAAGCCTTGATTCCATGACCGTGGAAGTCGAAGCAGCAATCAGAGATGCGGATATGATCATCGGGGCGAAACGCCTCCTGGAGGGCATCCCTTCCCAGTGGTGCGGCGAGAAACAGGCCGCGATATACGCGGAGGAAATCTGCGGCATCATAGCCGCCGAAAAGCAGATGGACAAGAAGATTTGCGTTCTTTACAGCGGAGATTCCGGATTCTATTCGGGAACCAAGAGTCTCCTGCCTTTGCTTGAGGAATCCGGCATCCATGCGGAAGTCCTGCCGGGGATATCGAGCATCCAGCTCTTCGCCGCGAAACTGCAGATCCCGTGGCAGGACTGGCTTCTGGTATCCGCCCACGGCACCGAATGCGATGCCGTCAGGTACGTTATGAAAGGCCAGCCCGTGTTCTTTCTTACGGGAGGCAGGCTGGGTCCGGCTGATCTTTGCCGGCAGCTTGCGGATGCCGGTCTTGGCGGGCTGCAGGCCGCTGCCGGCGAACGGCTTTCTTATGAAGATGAACGCATCATTTACGGAGATGCGGCGGAATTTGCTGACATGGAATTCGCGCCTCTGTCAGTGCTCCTGGTTCTCCCCAATTCGCCGTCGGCTGATCTCAGTCCGGGAATCGATGACGACCTGTTCATCCGCGGGGAAGTTCCGATGACAAAAAAAGACGTTCGCGCATGCATCCTCAGCCACATGAAAATACAGCCGAACGACACGATCTGGGACGTAGGCGCGGGAACCGGCAGCGTGTCGGTAGAGATGGCGATGAAAGCCTCAGCCGGCAAAGTCTACGCGGTGGAACGCAATGCCGAAGGCATCAGCCTTATCGATAAAAACCGCGAGAAATTCGGATGCTGGAATATCATTTCTGTCGAAGGAAGCGCTCCGGAAGCGCTGACAGACCTGCCTGCGCCGGACAGAGTGTTTATCGGCGGGTCCAGCGGCAGCCTGAAGCCGGTATTCGATATCATCATAAGCAAAAACCCGCAGGCGCTGATCTGCGCTACCGCCATCGTGCTGGAAACACTGCACGAGACCATGGAGCTGATGACGGCAGAGGGCATGGACATTGAAATCGTTCAGGTATCCATCACCAGGACGCGCCCTGCCGGCAGCCGCCACATGATGACTGCGGAAAATCCGATATACATAATCACCGGGCAGAAACCCCCGGCAGGTGAACAAGATGATTAAACTGATGATCACGGCCGCGTCTTCCAACAGCGGCAAAACAGCCATAACCTGCGGACTGCTGTCACTTCTCGAGCGCAAAGGCTTTGACCCCTGCGCCTTTAAGTGCGGTCCCGACTATATCGACCCCATGTTCCACCGCTCTGTCATGGGCATCCAGAGCACCAATCTGGATGTTTTTCTCGCGGGGGAAGACGGAATCAGACAGATTTTTGCCTCAGGCAGCCGCGGACACGATGCTGCGGTCTGCGAAGGCGTCATGGGATATTATGACGGACGCATGCCGGGATCTGCGGAAGGCAGCGCCTGGCACGTTGCCGACTTACTGGATATGCCGGCCATACTGGTAGTACGGCCAAAGGGCTCCGCCCTCACGCTGGCGGCGGTCATCAAAGGCCTGAGCGAATTCAAAACGCCCGGCAGGATCTGCGGCGTCATCTTCAATGACTGCAGCGAGATGTTCTATCAGACCTACGCCGCCTCCATCGAAAGCCAGTCAGGGGTGCCTGTGCTGGGATACCTGCCTCACATGGAAGAAGCCGGATTCGAAAGCCGCCATCTGGGGCTCATGACGGCCGGAGAGATCGACGATCTCGCCGACAGGATTGTTTCCATCGGATATATGATGGATGAAACCATCGATCTGGAGCGGCTCATCAGCATCGCGGGCTGGAGCGACGGACCTGCGCAGGCCGGCGCAGCCCCATCGCCGGATCCAGATGCTGTGCATGCGAAACGCGCAGCTGCTCCCGTGAAAATCGCGGTGGCTCAGGACCAGGCCTTTAGTTTCATCTATGACGAAACACTTACCGCACTGGCGCAGGCCGGCGCGGACATAGAATACTTCAGTCCCCTTTCGGATGAGGCGATTCCCGCAGGTGCCTGCGGCCTTTACCTTCCGGGAGGATATCCGGAGCTTTATGCCGGAGAGCTTGCCAAAAATACCCGCATGCTGGAGTCCATCAGAGAGGCTGTCAGCTCCGGCATGCCGACCATCGCTGAGTGCGGCGGTTTCCTTTATCTGTCGGATGCCCTTGAAGATACGGAGGGCAAAAGCTGGAAGATGGCAGGCGTACTGCCGGGAAGCGCAGCCGATACCGGAAAGCTTGTCCGTTTCGGTTACGGCTACATCAGTTCCGGTGAAGATACGATGCTGATCAAAAAAGACGAACAGATTCCCGTCCACGAATTCCACTACTGGGATTCTACGGATACGGGATGCGATATGCACTTTGTGAAGGCCAACGGCAGCAGGAATTGGGATTTCGGATTTACATCCGATACGCTCTACGCGGGATTTCCTCACCTGTACCCTGCCGGATTCGGAGGAAAACTGGCAAAGCGCTTTGTGGAAGCAGCAGCGAAGTTTGAAACGGAGAAAGCCGAGGCTGAAGCATGAGACTATTTCTGATGTTTGAACTGTCGGTGGTTTTAGCCTTTGCTCTGGATCTTCTCTTCGCCGACCCGGTCAGAATCCCGCATCCTGTGGTGATCATCGGTCGGGGCATCAGTTTTCTCGAGAAGAATCTCAGAAACATATTTCCGGACTCTCCAACGGGAAGACGCGCAGCCGGAGGTGTCATGGCATTTCTGATCCCGGTGACGACGTTTATCGTTACGGGTGGCCTTTGCATCATCGCTTACATGATCCATCCGGTGCTGTTTTTCTGTCTGCATACCTTCTGGTGCTGGCAGGCCATCGCCGTAAGCGGTCTGGCTAGAGAAGCTTCGGGGGTCTACAGACAGCTCAGTCCTGTCTGTGATATTGATGCCGCCCGCCGCGCTGTGGGCCGCATCGTGGGCAGAGATACGGCGGCTCTTGATGAGGCCGGTGTGACCAGGGCGGCTGTGGAGACCATTGCGGAGAATTATTCCGACGGCGTGATGGCGCCTTTCTTCTATATGATGATCGGCGGCGCGCCGCTGGCTCTTACCTATAAATCCATCAACACCATGGATAGCATGGTGGGATACAAGAACGACGTGTATATCGATTTCGGCAGACACCCCGCCCATCTGGACGATGCGGCAGGGTTTATCCCGGCCAGACTGGGCGCCATCCTGTGGATCTGCGCTGCAGGCCTGACAGGTCAGAACGCCAAAGACGCGTTCCGGATCTGGCGCCGCGACAACAGAAACCACGCCAGTCCCAATTCGGCGCAGACGGAGTCCGCGTGCGCGGGAGCTTTGGGCGTGCAGCTGGCGGGACCTGCCTACTATTTCGGAGAATTATACGAAAAACCGACGATCGGCGATCCTTTAAGGCCTATCGAAGCGGAGGATATCAAGCGGACGAACCGCATGCTCTATGCGGCTTCCGTGTTATCGCTTTTGCTCTGCATGGCCGCAGGATGCTGGACGATACTGCTTTGACGACGATAGTACTTTGATGACGATACTGCTTTGATGGAGGATTACTGGATTTGGAAACGGATAAGCTGACCCACGGCGGTGACTGGGCGGGATTTGAAACTGAATACGGCAAGGAGCCTTTGGATTTTTCTATGAATGTGAATCCGCTGGGCATATCCATGCACACCAGGCTGGCCATATCCAAGGCCGGCGGCAAGGCGTACCGCTACCCCGACCCGCTGTGCCGCCAGCTCAGAGCGAAGCTGAGCCTTCACGAATGTGTGCCATCAAGCTGGATCTACTGCGGCAACGGCGCGGCTGACATCATCTACCGGCTGGCGGCGGTTATGGAACCCGCCCGGCTTTTGGTCACCTCCCCTACCTTCTCAGAATACGAGACGGCTTTTGCTGCAAACGGCTGGGAGGTTTCCCATTACCGGCTCAGGGAAGATAACGGATTCAGGCTGGATAAGGGATTTATCGATGCCATCGATGAGCGCGTTTCTGCGGTTTTTCTCTGCGAGCCCAACAACCCCACGGGTGTGACGACAGAAAGAGAGCTTCTGATAGAGATTCTCCAGTTCTGCCGCGACCGCGGGATCATGCTGATCATAGACGAGTGCTTCAACGGTTTTCTGGAAGAGCCGGCTGAGCACTCCATGATAAACTTCCTTCCTGAATACGATAAGCTGGTGATTCTGAAGGCGTTTACGAAACTTTACGGCATGGCCGGCATCCGGCTTGGCTATTGCCTTTGCAGTAACTGCGACCTGACGGGCGGACTGTACCGTTACGGCGCGCCATGGAATGTCTCATCTCTGGCGCAGGAAGCAGGAATCGCCGCGCTGGAAGACAGAAACCACGTGCGGGGCGGCCGCCGCATCGTCCGCGAGCAAAAGCCATGGCTTCTGGATTCGCTGAAAGCGCTGGGCATAACGCGGATCTATGGCGAGGCAAACTATCTGTTTTTCAGAAGCAGACCGGACCTGGCGGAAACGCTGCGGACCAAAGGAATCCTGATTCGTGACTGCTCCAACTACCCGGGGCTTGAGCCGGGCTGGTTCCGCATCGCCGTCAAGACGGAAAAAGATAACCGCAAGCTGGTCGAAGCCATGAAGGAAGTACTGCAGACAGGAGACTGATCGAACAGGAGACGAATCTATATGAAAACGAAATGCATCATGATACAAGGCACCATGTCCGACGCGGGCAAAAGCGTGGTTTGCGCGGCCCTTTGCAGGATATTCAAACAGGACGGCTACTCCGTCGCTCCGTTTAAAAGCCAGAACATGGCGCTGAACAGTTACATCACCCGGGACGGACTCGAGATGGGCAGAGCGCAGGTGATGCAGGCTGAGGCCTGCGGCATCGAACCTGACGTGAGGATGAATCCCGTTCTGCTGAAGCCTTCCAGCGATGTGGGCAGTCAGATCATCGTTCTGGGCGAGATCCGCGGCGAAATGTCGGCCATGGACTACCATCATTACAAAAAAGAGCTTTTGCCTGAGGTCCGCAAGGCGTTTGACGAGCTGTCGGAGGATCACGATATGATCGTCATTGAAGGCGCCGGAAGTCCCGCAGAGATCAATCTGGCCGAAAACGATATCGTGAACATGGGGCTGGCGAGATATCTGGATGCGCCGGTCCTGCTGGTGGGTGACATCGACAGAGGCGGTGTCTTCGCCCAGCTTTACGGAACTGCCGAACTGGTGGATCCGGAAGACCGGGCCCGCATTGAGGGGATGATCATCAACAAATTCAGAGGTGATGTGGAGATCCTAAGGCCCGGACTTGATATGCTGGAGGACAAAACCGGCATCCCTGTTCTCGGCGTGATCCCGATGATCGATGTGGATCTTGACGATGAGGACTCCCTGTCTTCAAGGCTGGACAGGAACACTAAAAACCCGATCGACATCGCCGTCGTCAGGCTGCCGCGTCTGTCAAACTTCACCGATTTCAACGCTCTGGAGATCAAAGATCTGTCAAGTGTCCGGTACGTCAGAGACGTGAAAGACCTGGGAAATCCTGATCTGATCATACTCCCGGGCACCAAGAATACAATGGACGATCTGCTGTGGCTCAGGCAGTCCGGTCTTGAGGCCGAGATTCTGAAGTTCGCCGCTGCCGGCGGCATGATTCTGGGCGTTTGCGGCGGATATCAGATGCTGGGTGAGCAGCTGTTCAATCCGCAGCTGCTTGAAGGGCGAACTGAATACCTTCGCGGCATGGGGCTTTTGCCTGTGGAAACGACCTTCACGGCTGACAAGTCACGCACCCGCGTTCAGGGCACTGTGCAGGCTTCACCTTTCACGGGAGTACGCATCGACAGTTATGAGATCCATATGGGCAGAAGCGATGTTCACGGCGAAGCCTTTTGCATGCTGGATAACGGCAAAACCGACGGCTGCCGACAGGGCAACGTCTACGGAACTTACCTCCACGGCCTCTTTGATACCGGGGAGATGACGGAGGCTCTCATCGGCGTTCTGGCCAGAAGCAAAGGCCTCGATCCCGATTCCTTTGAAGCTTACTCACATGACGAATACGTACAGCAGCAATACGACATTCTGGCGGACGCGGTCAGAAAGGCGCTGGATATGAATAAAATTTACGAGATTATGGAGAAGTATGAAAATGAATAACTACGAATATACAAAACCGGCAGATATAGAAAAAGAAAGTATGCGCATCATAGAGGGTGAACTGAATGAACGCGGACTGATCATTCCTGATGAAAATCTGACTGTGGTCAAGCGCGTGATACACACCACCGCGGATTTTGATTACGCGGAAAACCTGCGTTTCACCGAAGGCGCTGTCAGCCGCGTTGTCAGCGCACTGCAGTCCGGCGATGCGGGCCTTACTTTTATCACAGACACAAATATGGCTCTGTCCGGTATCAGCAAACCTTCTCTGGCGAAGCTGGGCGCGTCTGCGCTTTGCTATATGGCTGATGAGAATATCATGCAGGAGGCAAAAGCCGCCGGCACCACCAGAGCATACGCTTCCATGAAGCGCGGCGCCAGTGAATATCCGAACGGGATATTCGTTTCCGGCAACGCTCCTACCGCGCTCATCGCCATCTCTGAACTCATACGTGACGGGCTCCGGCCTTCCCTCGTTATCGGCGTACCTGTCGGTTTCGTCAATGTAGTGGAGAGCAAGGAAGAGTTATTCGCACTCTGCGAAGAAAAAGATATTCCTGCAATAGTTGCCTTCGGAAGAAAAGGAGGCAGCAATGTTGCCGCCTCCATATGCAATGCCCTTCTCTATTCCGCAGTCGGTACGATCGATCCGCTTAAACGCGGATGGCAGAAATAAGTTGGAGGCGCATCTCCGTCCGTTGGTCGGCGGCGCATCTTATTCCGATTTGCCCAAATTTTGTTGGTCAGATTGGAATTTCTTTTTTATCTGACCAAACATGACTCATATCAGGCCGCTGTTTTTGTAATAAAATGGCAATCCACATCTTTTTTTGATCTTTTTCCGCGCTCACATGTGCCGTATTTGCTATTTATATCTTATTTTTAGGAAGCCATTTGGTCAGACTGACATCTTTTTTACGATTGTCCAACAACCTTTGGGAAATCGAAATTTTATTTTCATTTGACCAACTGAGACTCCTATCTGGCCCTTGTTTGTTGTAATAAAACGACGATATTGTACTGGTCAAGTAAAATTGTAATAGAGTAACTCATTTTATGCTACTTTT
>JAUMVD010000003.1 GCA_030530285.1 Bacillota bacterium
CAGGTAGTGTCGGAGTATTTCTCAGAGTGTAACATATGTCTTGACAATTAAGACTCTGTCATCAACAGCAAACGATAAATCTGTTGAGTATATATAGGCATATATGGTATAATTTCATGGATAAAGACATGAACTGACACAATAAAAAAGGAGTCGTAAATGGAACCTAAATATAAGCGTGTACTTCTGAAACTCAGCGGTGAGGCACTGGCCGGAGAAAAGCACTTCGGCATTGACGAAGAGACGACCCGGGACGTGGCCATGCAGGTCAAAAAAATCGTAGACGCCGGAGTCGAAGTGGCCGTCGTCGTAGGAGGCGGCAACTTCTGGAGAGGCAGGAGCAGCCAGCACATGGACAGAGCGACAGCCGATTACGTCGGCATGATGGCAACCGTCATGAATGCCATCGCGCTGCAGGATGCTTTTGAATCTGCGGGAATCGAGACCAGAGTGCAGACGGCACTGGAAATCAGAGAAGTCGCGGAACCGTACATCAGGAGAAAAGCCCTGCGTCATCTGGAAAAGGGCCGTGTCGTGATCTTCGGCGCCGGGACGGGAAGCCCGTTCTTCTCAACGGATACTACCGCCGCGCTGAGAGCTGCGGAAATCAACGCCGAGGTCATCCTGTTTGCCAAGAACATCGACGCAGTTTACTCGGACGACCCGCTCACCAATCCTGATGCCATCAGGTACACCAACCTGACTCATACAGAGGTGCTCGAAAAGAACCTCAAAGTCATGGATTCCACCGCGGCGGCTCTTTGCAGAGACAATAATATAGCCATTCACGTATTCGGACTGGCCGACGAAGGCAACGTCATGAAAGCCGTATGCGGCGAGCCGATAGGAACGTTAGTTAAGTAAGGATCAATACATCTGGAGGTAATAAAAATGAGCGAATTCAGTATTGAAACATTAGAGGAGAAAATCTCGAAGAGCGAGAATCTCCTGAGAGAAGAGCTGGCAACAGTAAGAGCCGGCAGAGCCAATGCAGCTCTGGTGGATAAAGTAATGGTTGAGTATTACGGTACACCAACTCCGCTCAAGGCGCTGGCCAACATCAGCGTGCCGGAACCGAGAACACTGATGATCACGCCGTTCGATCCTAAGAGCATCCCTGAGATCGAGAAGGCCATCAACATCGCCAATATCGGCATCAACCCGATCAATGACGGCAAGGTCGTAAGGCTTCAGATTCCTCAGGTCACAGAGGAAAGAAGAAAAGAACTCACCAAGACCGTAAAGAAGATGGGTGAGGATACTAAGGTAGCCGTGAGAAACCTCAGAAGAGACGCCAACGATAAGGTCAAGAAAATGGAAAAGGCCGGCGACTACACAGAGGATGACGTGAAGGAAACTCTCGATGAGATCCAGAAGCTTACTGACAAATCGATAAAGGAGATCGATGAGATCGTAGCCGACAAAGAAAAGGAAATCATGGAAGTATAAAAGCAAAAGCCAAAGTGTGTCAATAGGAGCCATCCCTATTGACACATTTTTAAACGGACAGAGGAAATGGTTGAATTAAACAGAGAGAGAATGCCCAGGCATGTAGCCATCATCATGGATGGCAACGGCAGGTGGGCCAAGCAGCATGGCGTCCCGAGGCTGGCAGGTCACAGAGCCGGCATGGAAGCCATGAAGAAAATCGTTGATCACTCGGATAAGCTGGGGATCAAATATTTGACAGTATACGCTTTTTCCACGGAGAACTGGAAACGCTCCATGGAGGAGGTATCGGGCATATTCAAACTGCTGGTGGTGTTCGTCAACCGGGACCTGAAGGAACTGGTGGACAACAACGTTCGGGTAGAGGTTCTCGGTGACTACAGCATGATACCGGAAGATTCCAAGGAAGCTCTGGAACGGACGCTGGCCAGGACCAAGGATGACACGGGACTTCAGTTTAATATTGCCCTGAATTATGGCGGCAGAGATGAGATCAGAAGAAGCGTGGAACAGATCGCCCGCCGGGCAGCTAACGGCGAGATCAAGCCCGAAGACGTGACCGAAGATATGATCGGACAGGGGCTTTGGACGGGATCCGAACATGCCTATTCTCCTGATCCCGAGCTGATCATCAGAACCAGCGGAGAGGAGCGGCTCTCTAATTTTATGCTCTGGCAGGGAGCATACAGCGAATTCGTGTTTTCTGATGTACTGTGGCCGGATTTTACGCCAGATGAATTTGAGAAATGCATCGCCGAATATCAATCGAGGGACAGAAGGTTCGGCGGCAGATAGGAGATATAGATGAAAACCAGGATATTATCGGGACTGATCATGCTCCCGTTAGTCATATTGCTCGTCATCGGCGGATATGTGCTGTACGCGGGCTGTTTTGCCATCGGCGTGATGGCGGTATATGAATTCTACAGGGGATTCAAGGCAATGGATGTGCATCCCAGCTTTCCCATCGCCGTGGTTGCGGCGGTATGCCTTTATGTGATCGGAATCGTAGATCATCTGGGGCTTGCGGACGCCAAAACGCTGATGATGCTGTGGTTCTTCGGCGTGACAGTGGCGGGGCTTTTGTACCTGTTCAAAATCGAAGAGCGAAAACTGTCTGACGGGATGGCCACCATCGTGGGCATATTCTACGCGGTATTTTTTTCCTATCATATCGGACTGATCGGCATGATGCCGGATGTGAAAATACTGGTATGGCTCGTGGTGATCACCGCCTTTGGAACCGATATTTGCGCGTACTTCGCGGGAGTATTTCTGGGCAAGCACAAGCTGTGTCCGGTCATCAGCCCGAAGAAAACCTGGGAAGGGGCTATCGGCGGCGTATTGGGCAGTGTGATCCTGTGCGGCGTGTTCGGCATCATATTCGTCAAACCTCTCATGATCCACTGTCTCATCATCGGCCTTGCCGGCAGCGTGATCTCCATGTTCGGAGACCTGACGGCATCCGTCTTCAAGAGAAAAATGGGAATCAAAGACTACGGTAACCTTATCCCGGGACATGGCGGCATTCTGGACAGATTTGACAGCGTGCTGTTCACGGGACCTGTGGTCTATTACTATATCGCAATCGTTTTGGGAATGGGCATATGAAACACATTTCGATTCTTGGAAGTACCGGTTCCATCGGAACGCAGGCTTTGGATATCATCGCAAAGTACAGAGACAGATTCAGCGTCACGGCCCTCAGCTGCGCCAGGAGCCTGGATCTTCTCATGGAGCAGGTAGAGGTGTTTGAGCCGGCTGCCGTGTGTCTGGCGGATGAGGCCGGAGCGAGGGAATTCGCAAAGGCTCTGCAGGGCAAAAGCGGCATCCGCAGGCCGGAAGTCCTTTATGGCGTCGACGGTCTGAAAACCATCGCGACCATGGGAGAGGCCGACCTGGTCCTCAACTCCCTCATGGGCATGCGGGGGCTGGAGCCGACACTGGCCGCCATTGAAGCCGGCAAAGACATCGCCTTTGCCAATAAAGAAACGCTGGTGGTAGGCGGTGAGCTGGTCATGTCCGCCGTCAAGAGAAAGGGCATCAGGCTGCTCCCGGTAGACAGTGAGCACAGCGCCATATTCCAGTCGCTGCAGGGCAGCGCGGGAAATCCTGTGAAGCGTATCATCCTCACAGCCTCAGGCGGGCCATTCAGAGGGTATTCCAGAAAACAGCTGGAAGAGGTCACGCTGGAGCAGGCGTTGAAACATCCGAACTGGTCCATGGGAAGCAAGATCACCATAGACTCCGCGTCGATGATGAACAAAGGCCTTGAGGTCATCGAAGCCAGATGGCTGTTTGATGTGCCCCTGGATCAGATCCAGATTGTGGTGCATCCACAGAGCGTGCTGCATTCGGCAGTAGAATTTGCAGATGGTTCCGTGATCGGACAGATGGGAACGCCGGACATGAGAGTGCCGATCGGATACGCCTTCTCGTATCCGGAGAGACTGGATCTGGCGGAGACCACGGTAAAGAGTCTGGATTTCTTCGGACTGCCATCCGGAATGGACTTCTATCCGGCTGACAGAGACGTATTCCGGACGATCGATCTGGCTTACGAAGCCAGCAGGACAGGCGGAAGCTGTCCGGTAGTTCTGAACGGGGCAAACGAGGTATTGGTAGATAAATTCCTGAAAGGGCAGATCAGATTCGTGGACATTCAGGACACGCTGGTCAGGGTCATGGACAAGCACGTTCCGAAATTCGGCCTGAGCCTGGAGGAAATATTAGAAGAAGATAAAAGAATAAGGGAAATATTGAGATGACGATCGTATACGCTATATTGATATTCTGCTTTTTGATTTTTGTCCATGAGCTGGGGCACTTCATTGTGGCCAAAGCCTGCGGCGTCAAGGTCAATGAGTTCGCCATAGGCATGGGACCGGCCATATACAAAAAACAAAAAGGTGAGACACTGTACGCTATAAGAATCCTGCCCATAGGCGGCTACTGCGCCATGGAGGGGGAGGACGAGGATTCCGATGAGCCCGGCGCCTTTAACAACAAGCCGGCCTGGCAGAGGGCCTGCGTACTGGCTGCCGGTTCCTTTATGAACCTGCTGACCTGCGTGGTGCTGCTCATTGTCATAGCCTTTTGCGTGGGACAGACGACCACTACCATCGATCAGGTGGCGAAGGATTCCCCTGCGCTGAGAGCCGGCATCGAGAGCGGAGATAAGATCATCGCCGTTGACGGCGAAGCAATCGATAAATGGGACGATCTCATACAGTCTGTGGGATACAGCAAGGAAGAAACCGCAGAGATCACCGTGCTCAGAGACGGGAAGGAAGTCACCCTTACCGCGCAGCTGGAATACGATAAGGACGCGGGAAGGAACATGATCGGCATCACGCCTGTGATGCAGAGAAATCCTGTGAGAGCCGTCGGTGACGGCATCAAAAACACCGGCAGAATGACGGTGATGATGTACGATACGCTGCGGCAGCTCTTTACCGGTGACGTTTCCGTATCGGAACTGAGCGGTCCTGTGGGGATCGTCTACGCCACCAACCAGGCGGCCAAGTCCGGCGTGCTCTACGTGGTCTATCTGGCAGCGCTCCTCAGCTTGAATCTGGCCATCATCAACATGCTGCCGTTTCCGGCGCTGGACGGAGGCAGGCTGCTGTTTCTGGTCATCAGGCTGTTCACGGGAAAGAGAGTGTCGGATGAGACAGAGGGAAAGATCCATTTCATAGGAATATGCCTGTTATTTGCCCTGATGATCTACGTCACATTCAATGACGTACTCAGGTTCATCATCCCGATATTCTAAAGAGGTTTTAGCAGCATGAAAAAAAGCGTTAAAGTAGGAAATGTGACCATAGGCGGCGGAGCTCCGGTGAGCATCCAGTCTATGTGCAATACAAAAACAGCCGATGTTGATGCGAGTCTGGAGCAGATCAGGCGTCTTGAGGAGGCCGGCTGCGAGATCGTGAGGCTTACCGTGCCCGACCTGGAGTCAGCCGAAGCCCTTGGCAGGATCAAGCAAAAGGCGCATATCCCGGTGGTGGCGGATATACACTTCAACTATCGTCTCGCGATCGCGGCGATCGATGCGGGCGCGGACAAGATCAGAATCAATCCGGGAAATATCGGATCGAGAGATAAGGTCAAGGCAGTAGCGGATAAAGCCAGAGCCTGCGGGGTCCCGATCCGGGTAGGCGTCAACTCCGGATCCCTGGAAAAGGATATATTAGCTAAATATGGAGCGGTTACGGCGGAGGGCCTTGCGGAAAGCGCCCTGAGAAACGTCAGGATCCTGGAGGAACTGGACTTCGATGATATCGTGATCTCACTGAAATCATCTGATGTGCAGATGAATTACGATGCGTACCGCATCGTGGATAAAGCAACCGATCATCCGCTGCACATTGGCGTTACCGAGGCGGGTACGCCTTCTATGGGCAAGATCAAATCCGCAGCGGGCATCGGAGCGCTTTTGCTGGCGGGAATCGGCGACACCATGAGAGTTTCCCTGACCGCGGATCCCGTGGAGGAAGTGCTGTTCGCCAGAAAGCTCCTGGAGGCCGTGGGAATCAGAAAGAGCAGCGTCGAGATCGTATCCTGTCCGACATGCGGCAGGACGGAAGTGGATCTGGAGAAAATCGCGGAGAGTGTAGAGAGGCGCGCCGCAGAACTGACAGGTCCCATCAAGATCGCGGTGATGGGATGCGCGGTGAACGGGCCGGGAGAGGCCAGAGGCGCCGATATAGGCGTTGCCTGCGGCAAAGGCGAAGGCGTGCTGTTTGCCCGCGGCGAGATCATCGGTAAGGTGAAAGAAGAAGACATAGCAGAGGAACTGATCAAACTGGCAAGGACAATATGAGAACTATCCTGGAAAAATATATCGATTTTTCACGACTTGAAAATTTTAATAAAGACGACCTGAAGGTTGAAATGACTAAAGCTTCACTAGACAGAGACAGCCTGACGCTTTCTGTCGAAATGGAGCTTAATGTTGTATTGTCGGCGAGAACAGCGGAGAAGATCAAGGACGATCTGAAGAAGAATATCGATGGAGTCAGACTCGTCGATTTGGATATCAGGTATAAGGACATCAAGGCCAGCGAACGGCCGCAGCCAAAAGCCGCGAAGGAAAAACCTGCAGCAAACGGAAACGGCGGGTTTAACGGCAATAACGGAGGCGGCGGAGGCGGCTGGAAAGGCTCCAGAAAGCGGAAATACATACCGGTTAAAGGCAATGTGGTCATGGGTCGTGAAGTCACCGGAGAACTGACTCCTATCGATAAAATCACATCGGAATCCGGCAGCGTGGCATTCGAGGGCGAAGTGTTTAAGCTGGAGGCCAAGACGACCAAGAACGACAGCAAGCTGGTCACGATGCTGGTGACCAATAAAAAGACCAGCATCTGCGTGAAAGCCTTTGTATCTGAAGAAAAGTGGGCGGATATCGAGGAACATCTCCCGCCGAAGACGGCGGTCAAAGTCCAGGGCAAGGCCCAGTGGGACAGTTTTGACATGTGCGTTTCCGTCATGGCGGACAGCCTGGAAAAAACCAAGAAACAGGAAAGAACCGATACGTATCCGAGAAAACGTGTCGAACTGCATGCCCATACGAAGATGAGCGCCATGGACGGCCTGAACGACGCCAAAAAAATGGTCAAGACTGCCGAAAGCTGGGGGCATCCGGCCATCGCCATCACCGACCACGGCGTGGTGCAGGCGTTTCCTGAGGCCGCGGGCGCGGCCAAGGACATCAAAGTGCTCTATGGCTGCGAGGGATACCTGCTGGATGACGAGGGCCTGATCTCAGAAGACGGGACGATAGATTACAAAGCCAGAGGGACGTATCACATCATACTGATCGCGAAAAACCAGCAGGGACTTTTGAATCTGTACAAGCTGGTCTCCTTTGCTCATCTGAATTATTTCTACAAGAGACCAAGGATCCCGCGCTCCGTGCTGCAGAAATACAGAGAAGGGCTGATTCTGGGATCCGCTTGTGAGGCGGGTGAATTATACAGAGCCGTCCGAAACGGCGCATCTGATGAAACAATCGAGAAGATCGTAAACTTCTACGATTATCTGGAGATCCAGCCGCTGGTCAACAACAGGTTTATGGTTAGAGAGAACATCGTCTCGGGGGAAGACGATCTTAAGGATATCAACAGGAAGATCGTGGAGCTGGGAGAAACCTACGGCAAGCCCGTGTGCGCCACGTGCGATTCCCACTATTTTGACCCGGAGGACGCCGTATACCGAAAGATCCTCATGGCCGGACAGGGCTATAAGGACGCCGAAAGCGGCGAGGGGCTGTATTTCAGAACCACGGATGAGATGATAGAGGAGTTCTCCTACCTGGGAGAAGAAACGGCCGAGAAAGTCGTCATCGACAATACGAATCTCATCGCCGACATGGTGGAAAGGATCAAGCCGGTCCCGGATGACAAGTTCCCGCCGCACATCGACGGGGCGGAGGAATACCTGCGCAAAGTATGCGAAGAGAGGACTACGGCGATCTACGGAGATCCGCTGCCGGAGCCTATCAGGCAAAGGCTGGACAAGGAGCTCAACTCCATCATCGATAACGGATATGCGGTCATGTACAGGTCCGCGGAGATGCTGGTGCAGAGATCCATCTCGGAAGGGTATCTGGTAGGGTCCAGAGGATCGGTAGGATCCTCATTTGCCGCTACCGCTTCCGGAATCACGGAGGTAAATCCGCTGCCGGCCCATTATATCTGTCCGAACTGCAAGAACCTGGAGTGGGGTGATTCCACAGAATACGACTGCGGCGTGGACATGCCGGACAAAGTGTGTCCTGTCTGCGGCACACCGTACAGGAAAGAAGGATTCACCATTCCGTTTGAAACATTCCTGGGATTTGAAGGAAACAAAGAGCCGGATATCGACCTGAACTTCGCAGGAGAATATCAGAGCAGGGCGCAGAAATATGTAGAAGAAATCTTCGGCGCAGAGAACGTGTTCAAGGCCGGCACCATCGGCACCATCAAGGACAATACGGCCTTTGGTTTCGTGTCCAAGTACTTCGAGGAAAAGGGCGTCACCCCGAACAAGTTCGAGGTGGAGCGTCTGGCTAAGGGATGTGAAGGCGTGAAGAGAACGACCGGACAGCATCCGGGAGGCGTGATCATCGTTCCGAAAGGGCATGAGATCTACGAGTTCTGTCCTGTACAGCGTCCCGCTAACGACGTGAAATCAGATATCATCACAACGCACTACGAATATCATTCCATCGATAAGAACCTCCTGAAGCTGGATATACTGGGTCATGATATTCCGTCCATGATCAAGCATCTTTATGACATGACGGGAGTGGATCCTCTCTCGGTACCGATTAAGGATGAAAAGGTGATGACCATATTCCTGGGCACCGAGGGACTGGATATCAAGGATCCGGACTATAAATTCACTCACGGCAGCTACGCGATACACGAGTTCGGAACGCCGTTTGTCAGGCGCATGCTGGATGACATCAGGCCGACTTCCATCGAGGAACTGGTGAGGATATCGGGACTCTCTCACGGCACAGACGTATGGGTTGGCAACGCGCAGGATCTGGTGGTTGGCGGCATCACGACGATGAAGGAAGCCATCGCCACGCGTGATGACATCATGAACTATCTGAGGAAACACGATCTGCCTAACTCCGACGCCTTTACCATCATGGAGAAGGTGAGAAAGGGCAAAGGCCTTACGGATGAGCAGGAAACGCTCATGCGGGAACATGATGTTCCGGACTGGTACATCGAATCCTGTAAGAAGATCAAATACATGTTCCCGAGAGCTCACGCGGTGGCCTATGTACTGATGTCCATGCGGGAAGCGTATTATAAGGTCTATTATCCGATAGAATTCTATGCAGCCTGGTTCACCATGAAAGTGGCGAATTTCGACGCCAAAGTGATTCTGGCGGGACAAAAGGCTGTAGAGGAACGGATGCAGGAAATCCTGGACAAGGGAGATGAAGCCTCTAAGAAAGAACAGGCGGACGTGAATATACTTGAAGTGGCCTATGAGATGTACGCCAGAGGTTATGAGTTCGCACCCGCCAGGCTGGGCATATCGGATGCCCTGAAATTTAAGGCATATGAAGGCAGGGTGCTGTTGCCGTTCAACGCCATTGAGGGAATGGGCGAGGGCGCGGCCAAAGCCTTTGCGCGCGCATACGAGGAACACCCTTATGAAACGGTGGAGGACGTATGTGACAGAGGCAAGGTCAACAAGACCGTGCTGGAGGAACTGAGAGCTCACGGCGTCCTGGAGGGACTGCCGGAAACGGCGCAGATAAGCTTTTTCTAGGCTTGCAATCACTGGAAGAGTGTGGTATTATAGTCGAGGATCAATAGTAAGTTATCGTAGAGTGGGTGCAGGGCCCACTCTTATTTTATGAATTGGGCAGGTGGATTTGGTATGGCAAAGAAAAAGATTATCCAGCTCACCGAAGAGATCCTGGACCAGTTTCTCAGTGAAAACGGATATGAACTGTATAACAGCGAGTTCATCAAAGAAGGCAGAGACTGGTTTTTAAGAATATATATCGATAAGAACGATGGTGAGGGGTATATAGGAACAGAGGATTGCGAGAAGGTCAGCAGATATCTCAGCGAAAAGCTGGATGAGATGGACCCCATCGAACAGAATTATTATCTGGAGGTAAGCTCTCCGGGAATGGACCGGCCGCTGATCAAACCCGAACATTATGAGCGGTATATCGGAAGTGAAGTTGAGATCAAGCTTTACAAGGGGAAGGACGGCACGAAGAAGATAGAAGGCGTGCTGGAAGCCTTTGAGAAAGACCCTGATGGCGAAGATTTCAATGTCAGAGTTACGGACCACAATAGTAAGGAATGGAATCTGCAGCTCGCTGAAATAGCGAAGGCGAGGCTGGCAGTTATTATATAGGGAGGAAAGAAAAATGAATAGTGAATTTATGAGTGCTATCAACGATCTCGTTAAAGAAAAAGGCATTCCTAAGGAAATGCTCCTGGATGCTATTGAATCAGCGTTGGTATCAGCCTACAAAAAGAACTACGGGACTGCTTCCAATGTCAGAGTCGAGATGAATGAAGAGTCAGGTGAAGTAGATGTACTCATGCAAAAGAACGTTGTTGAAGAAGTTCAGGATGACCTCACTGAGATATCATTAGAAGAGGCGCTGGAGATCGATCCGAGATACCAGATCGGGGACATCGTAGAGTATCAGGTCACTCCTAGGAATTTCGGCAGGATCGCTGCGCAGACTGCCAAGCAGGTCGTAGTGCAGAGAATCAGAGAGGCCGAACGCGGCATGATATTCGAGAACTATGTCAACAGACAGGGTGATCTCATCACCGGCGTAGTGCAGAGAATCAGCAACGACACTATTTTCGTCAACATAGGCAATACAGAGGGCATTCTCGTAGCAGGCGAGAGAGCCGCGGGTGAAAGATACAAGGTCAATGACAGGATCAAGGCCTACATCATGGACGTCAGAAAGAGCACCAAAGGCCCGCAGATTTTCCTCAGCAGGACCCACCCGGGATTCGTGGAAAGGCTGTTTGAACTGGAAGTGCCGGAGATCGAAGACGGCATCGTCGAGATCAAGAGCATAGCCAGAGAAGCCGGATCCAGAACGAAGATCGCGGTATATACAGAGGATGAAGATGTTGATCCTGTTGGCGCATGTGTAGGAACAGGCGGCAGCAGAGTCAGAAACATTGTGGATGAGCTTTGGGGAGAGAAGATCGACATCACCACATGGGATGAGGATCCTCAGGTACTGATCAAAAATGTGCTCAGCCCGGCTAAGGTCGAGGAAGTGATGATCGATGAGGACGAAAAGGCGGCAACCGTAGTGGTCCCTGATTATCAGCTCTCACTGGCCATCGGCAAGGAAGGGCAGAACGTCAGACTGGCGGCCAGACTCTGCGGATGGAAGATCGACATCAAGAGCCATTCACAGTATTTCGGTGATGATGAAGACCTGGATGAGGATTTCGAAGACGATTACTACGAAGAGGAAGTAAATGAAAACTAGGAAACCGCCTATGCGAAGGTGCATAGGATGTATGGAATCAAAACCAAAGAATTCTCTCATCAGAATCGCCTGTTTCGATGGGAAGCTCACGGTAGATCCCACCGGCAAGGCTGACGGCCGCGGCGTGTATCTGTGCAAGGACAGCCGCTGCATGGCTGCCGCCAGAAAGAAAAAGGCGCTTCAGAGGAACTTCCGCATGGAGTTTGGAGAGTCTGAGATCGAGAGGGTATTTACGGAGCTGGAGAGCTATGAAGAATAAAGTCCTGACATATATGGGATTCGCCAAGCGATCAGGCAATCTGGTCTCGGGTGTCAACACTTGCAGTTTTAATATCTCAAAAGGCAAGGCCAAGCTGATCATTTTGGCGGAGGACATCTCAGAGAACAGTGAAAAAAAGATCATGAAGGATGTACGCAAACACAGCGTAGATCATATCAAATACGGCAGCAGCGATGAACTGTCCCACGCAACGGGAACCGTGGGAAGAACCGTGTTCGCTGTGCTGGACAGCCATTTCGCGGAAACGATCAAGAGCGAAATTGAGCGCGACTTGAAAATAATGCATTAAGGAGGATGTGCGGATGAAAATAAAGGATATAGCAACAGAGCTTGGCCTGACCGGCGAGGAGGTGCTGGAAAAGGCTAAGTCAATGGGCATCGCGGTGTCGGATGTAACAGATGATGTTTCCGATATGGACGCGGTGGCGGTGAAGAACACCATAAGGAGAGGCAGCGCGAAAGCGGAAACAAAAGTTGCCAGAAGAAGCAAAACCAAAAAAGCCGAAAGCGAAAAGAAAGAGGGCGAACCAAAGGTAACCGTAAAGGCTGCTAATATTAAGCTGCCTGAAATCAGAAAGCCGGCAAAGAAGGCGCCTGCAGCTCCAAAACAGCAGCCTGCGGCGAAACCACCGGTGGGCAAGCCTGTCGTTTCAAAGGAAGTAGAAGGCAGACCGAAAAGACCTGAAGGCAAGCCTGTTGTTTCCACAGCCAAACTCGAAGAGAGAATCGCCAGGGAACAGGCCGCAGAAAAGGAAGCCGCAGCTGCAGTCGTCAGCGAACCGGTAAAGCAGGAAGCTCCGGAAAAGCCGCCTGTAGAAGCAAAACCGGCAGCAACGGCAGAATCCGTAAAACCGGCAGAACCTGAAGCTGCTCCGAAGGCAGAACAGCCAGCAGAGCCTGAGAAGAAACCTGAACCGGAAAAGAAGCAGAGAAGCACCCTCAAGGTGATCAAGAGAGCCGAAGACATCCAGAAGGAAGAAGCGGCAAGAAAGAAGGCCGCAGCCGAAAAGAAGGCTGCCGCAGAAAAGAAATCAGACAAGAAAACCTCCGAAAGAAAGCCTAGAACCTCCGACAAACCGGCTCGTCCAGCCCGTAAGGATGAGTCAGCAGGCGCACATGCACAGTCTGATAACAAGGCAAAATCCTCCCACAGCAAGAAAAATAAAGAAAAAGACAGAGATAAAGAACACGATAAATTCTCAAGACTGGAACGAGGCGGCAAGAAAAACGGCAAGCCGGCTCCAAAGTCACTGGAGAAAGTTTCAAGACCGAAGAGACACGCGAACAAACCGAAGCAGGTTGAACACGAAGAACCTGAAATGGAACTGCCAACAGGAACGACTCTCATTAACGTTCCGATCACTGTCGCGGGATTCTGTGAGCAGACGAAGACAACGCTCTCACAGGTCATCATGACACTGATGAAGATGGGCGTTATGGCCAACCAGAACCAGAATTTGGACGAAGATGTAGTACAGCTTCTGGCTGATGAACTGGGCATCGACATCATGATCGGCGCAGTTGACGACGAAGAAGAATACCAGGAAGAAGAAGGCATCGAAACCTTTGAAGACAAAGAAGAAGATCTGAAGCCTAGAGCTCCGATTATCACGGTAATGGGTCACGTTGACCACGGTAAGACATCCCTGCTGGATGCCATCAGAAATACCAACGTGACAGCAGGTGAGTCAGGCGGCATCACGCAGCACATCGGTGCGTCAGAAGTCGAGATCAACGGTCAGAAGATCGTATTCCTGGATACTCCGGGACACGAAGCGTTTACGGCCATGAGAGCCAGAGGCGCGCACGCTACGGACATAGCGGTACTGGTTGTCGCAGCCGATGACTCGGTTAAGCCGCAGACCATCGAATCCATCAGCCACGCCAAGGCTGCCGGCGTTCCGATTATCGTTGCCATCAATAAGATGGATAAGCCTGGCGCGAACCCTGATATCGTCAAGAAAGACCTGGCAGAGCAGGGCGTACTGGTAGAAGACTGGGGCGGCGACGTCATCAGCGTTCCGGTATCCGCCAAGACAGGCGAGGGCATCACCAATCTGCTGGAGATGATCCTCCTGCAGGCAGAGGTTCTGGAGCTTAAGGCCAATCCGGACAGACTGGCCATGGGTACCGTACTGGAAGCCAGACTCGATAAGGCAAAGGGCCCTGTAGCTTCACTTCTGGTACTCAACGGTACACTGAAATCAGATATGAGTATCGTTGCCGGAACCTGCGCGGGCAAAATCAGACTCATGACCAACAGCAAGGGCGAAAAGCTTAAGAAAGCCGGCCCGGCCACAGCGGTTGAGATTCTGGGACTGTCCGATGTACCTGTAGCCGGCGACGTATTCAACGCCGTGAAGAAGTCGAGCCAGGCCAAGGAAATCGCTTATCAGAGACAGCAGAAGGTAAGACAGGAGATCATGGCGAGAAATTCCAGCACTACTCTGGAAGAACTCTTCAGCCAGATCCAGGAAGGCGAAGTTAAGGAACTGAACCTGATCATCAAGGCCGATGTACAGGGTTCCGTAGGCGCCATCGTCACTTCTCTGGAGAAGCTGTCTAATGATGAAGTAAGAGTAAATATCGTACACACAGGCGTAGGCGCCATCAACGAATCTGACGTCATGCTGGCCGGAACATCCGGTTCCATCATCATCGGATTCAACGTCAGACCGAGCATAACGGTAAGCTCCATGGCAGAGCGTGACGGCATCCAGATCAGAACCTACAACGTAATCTATAACATTATCGATGACGTTGAAAACGCCATGAAGGGTATGCTGGATCCTGAATATAAGGAAGTCGTTCTGGGTACGGTTGAAATCAGAACTACCTTCAAGGTGCCGAATGTCGGCATCATCGGCGGCGCCTATGTAACAGACGGTAAAGTCGTACGTAACGAAAGCATTCGTCTCGTCAGAGACGGCATCGTCATCCATGAAGGCAAGATCTCATCCCTTAAGAGATTCAAGGATGACGCCCGTGAAGTCGCTCAGGGCTATGAATGCGGTATAGGCATCGAGAACTATAACGACATCAAGGAAGGCGACATCATCGAGTGCTTCACAATGGAGGAAATCGCACGTGACTAAAGGATACAGGCAAGGGCGAATAGGAGAAGAGATCCGTAAGATCATCAGCGATCTTTTGCTGCATGGTCTTAAGGATCCCAGACTCGATTCCCTGATCAGCATTACAGCTGTTGAAGTGACCAATGACAACAGTTACGCCACCGTATATTTCTCCACGCTCGACAGGGACGATGATCCCGAGAAAAACAGAGAGCGGCAGGAAGAGATACTGGAGGCCTTCAACAGAGCAAAAGGCTTTATACGAAATGAAATCGGGCGCGATATGAAGCTGAGACACGTTCCGGAGCTGGTTTTCAAATACGATCATTCTCTGGAATACAGCAGCCATATCGAGTCCATACTCAACAAATTATGATCAACAACGCAACCATCAAAGAAATAGGGAAAACGCTCCTGCATGCCGGGAGCGTGATGCTTTTTCCTCATGAAAGCCCGGACGGCGACGCCATCGGAGCCTGCGTGGCTCTCTGCCGCATGCTCAGAAACAGCGGGATTGCGTCATGGGTGCTGGTGGACGAGGAACTTCCCGAGTATGTCAGATTTATCGATGACGGATGCTGCACTGCTGATCAGGAAGTCATCAGCGAGCCGGATATCTGCGCGCTGATCGACTGCAGCGGCGAGGACAGGATACCGGGCAGAAGCGATAAATATCGGGAAGGAAAGGTCCACGTATGTCTGGACCATCATCTGGCCGCCTATTCGGATGCGGACATGTACTATATCGATGACAAAGAAGCTGCCGCATCGCAGATCATCTATAAGCTGATCCGGAGCCTGAATGTGACCCCGGACCGGGTCATGGCGAATGCCATATACGCGGGGATCTGCTCAGATACGGGCAATTTCCAGTACTCCAACACCACAGAGGAGACCCACAGGATCGCTGCGGAGCTTTTTGCTGCGGGCATCGATCACAATGACATCATGGTGCAGCTCCATCAGAATGTGGATGAAAGGCAGATCAAGCTGGAAAGCGCGGCGCTGGCGGATATGACCATCTTTGCCGGCGGAAAGGGCGCCATCGCGTGCATCAGACAGAAGACGCTGGCAGACTGCGGCGCTTTGATGGAGCACGGAGAGCATCTGATCGATGTGCTGAGAGACATGAAGGGCGTGGAGATCGCCGCTGTGCTCAAAGAAAAAGCTCCGGACATGACGAAAGCCAGCTTCAGAGCCAAGACCTACGCGGATGTCAGCAAAGTTGCGGCTATCTTTGGCGGCGGTGGTCACGTCAAGGCCTCCGGGTGCACGATCCATGAGAATGTGGATACGGCCAGAGAAAGCGTCATGAAGGCAATCGAGGAAGCACTGCGATGAGAGACGGCATACTCATTCTGGACAAACCCCAGGAATGGACATCCAGCGACTGCGTGGCGATATGCCGCAGGGCTTTCCGGTGCAAAGGCATCAAGAAAGTAGGGCATGGAGGCACACTGGACCCCATGGCTACGGGAGTGCTGCCGATTTTTATCGGGCAGGCTACCAGGATCATGGAATATCTGGATCTGGACATGAAGACCTACAGGTGCAGCGCGGCTTTGGGCAAGGTGACAGACACGTTGGATATCTGGGGACAGACTCTGGATACACAGGATTACAGCCACGTCACAGCAGATGCGCTCAGGCAGTGTCTGGAGAGCTTCAAAGGCTGGATATGGCAGACACCGCCCAAGTATTCGGCAGTCAGGATCAACGGCAAAAGGCTCTACGAATACGCCTATAAAGGGCAGGAAGTAGATGTTGACATAAAACAGCGAAATGTAAACATTCAGGATATTCAGCTGATTTCCTGTGATATGGAGGTCGGAGCCTTTGTATTCGATGTGACCTGTTCGAAAGGCACCTATGTCAGGACGATTTGCAGCGATATCGGCGATCAACTGGGCTGCGGCTGTGTCATGACGGCCCTGACCAGGACCAAAGTGGGCAACATCAGCCTGGACGGCGCGCCTCACGTTTACAGCCCGCTGCGGATCAAGGAGCTTTGCAGCAGCGGATCACAGGAAGAAATCGAAAGCTTTGCCGAGGAATTATACGGGCAGCTTTTGCCAGCCGACTATCCGCTCATTCATTTCGGAAAGATCCGGCTCAGTGAAGACAGAGTCCGATATTTCAGTCGGGGCAACAGCATCAGATGGAACCAGGTGAATGTCACGGGGGAACCTGACCGGGACTATATGCATTCCGTACGGAGCGACGGCAGCATGCCGCTGAATGCCAGAGGCAGGAGATACGACAGAATCTACAGGATATATGAAGACGATACCGGGGCATTTATCGGCACCGGATATTACGACAAAGACGAAAGGCTGCTTAAAGCGGATAAGGTATTTATAGAAAAACGACCATGAAGATTTTTAACAGTTTAGACGAGATCAACAATATTGAACCGACAGTGGTGGCGCTGGGCAATTTTGACGGCGTCCACAAGGGTCATCAGGCTATCATCAACAGGAGCGTCAAGGAAGCGGAAGCGGCAGGTCTGAAAAGCGCTGTTTTCACCTTTTCGAATCATACCAGTTCGATCCTTGAGAACGTGCCTGTTGTGAAGAATATTCTCTACCCGGATCAGAAAATCAGTATCATCGAATCTATGGGCGTGGACTACATGTTCAACATTCCTTTCACGAAGGAGATCCTGTCCATGAGCCCGGAAGCGTTCATCGATGAGATCCTGGTCAGGAAATTCAACATCAGAGAAGCCTACTGCGGGTTCAATTACAGCTTCGGGTATAAGGCGTCCGGAACGCCGGAGGTTTTGATGCACGAGGGACTGAAGAGAGGATTCGGCATTCACGTTCAGGAGCCGTTTGAAATTGACGGAATCGTGGTCAGCAGCACGTACATACGCCATCTCATCGAGGAAGGGCGCATGGAGGAGTGCACGAAGTTCATGGGAAGGATGTATGCCATCGACGGCGAGATCGTAGTGGGCAACAAACTCGGCAGGACCATCGGCTTTCCGACGTGCAATACGGTGGTGGATGACTCCATGATCACGCCTCCGAACGGCGTGTATATCACCATGTGCACCATAGACGGAGTCAGACGTCCCAGCGTTACGAATGTAGGCGTCAAGCCGACCATAGGGAAATACGAAAAGAACATCGAGACGCATATATTCAATTTCAACGAGGACGTATACGGGAAGAATATCAGGGTGGATTTCATCAAACACACCAGACCTGAGTATAAATTCAACAGCGTGGATGAACTCAAAAACCAGATCGAAAACGACAGCATAGAAGCACGTATTTATCACAGAGATCGAGGAATGCTGTAAAAGCACTTGCATTTTATCCGCTGTGGTAATAAAATATACAAGGTGCGATTTCGGGATGTGGCTCAGTTTGGTAGAGTACTTCGTTCGGGACGAAGGGGCCGCAGGTTCAAATCCTGTCATCCCGACCAATATAAAGACCGTTCAGATTTAATGATCATGGACGGTCTTTTTTATTGTTTGTGTGTTTGAAGTGATTGTATGATATAATGCTTTAAACGAATAAAACAGAGAAGAAAGGAGCGTGATGTGATGATAAAAAAGATAATTGCCTGTGCGATGTCCGTGGCTTTTGCCTTCGGACTGACAGCATGCGGCGGAAGCGATTACGGCGAGTCCTATGATAATTACGCTGCCAATATCGACACTGCGTACGTGAAGGAAGTCGCTGAAACACTGGGCAGCTTCGGTGACGATGAAGTGATGGGCATGAGATCTGCCGGCTCACCAGCCGAGAAGCAGGCCTGCGACTATCTGCAGCAGGAGATGAAGAATATAGGTCTTCAGAATATTGAAGTCGAGGAAGCGACTGTCGATGGCTGGACGTTTAAAGGCGCCAATATCACCTTCACCAATGCCAAGGGCGAAGAACAGAAAATCGATCTTGGCGGATATCAGACGACGCTCCAGGCGGATAACGGGGAGTGCGAGCTGGTATATGTGGACAGAGGCACAGCAGACAACTACAAAGATCTGGATGTAACGGACAAGCTGGTGCTCTTTGACATCAATCAGGAAGAAGACTGGTGGATCAATTATCCGGCTTATCAGGCCAAGGTCAAGGGAGCAAAGGCTGCAATAGCCATGCGCGAGTTTGTAGAGGAGGCCGATGACAGAGTAGGCGTGCAGGATGTGTGCGGACCTGCCGATGCGCCGGCTCTGGCCATAAGCAATAAAGATTCGAAGGCTTTGCAAAAGGCAATTGAGGCATCTGGAGGAGATTCCATTAAGGTCACGTTGAATTGTGACTCTCAGGTTACAGAAAACGTGAAGACGCACAATCTCCACGGAGAGATCCCAGGGAAGACGGATGAAACGATCTTCGTGTTCTCGCATATGGACGGATATTTCCATTCCGATTATGATGATGCATTCGGATGCGGGGTGTCGCTGGCAATGGCCAAAGCCATCCTCGAGAGCGGATACACTCCTGACAAGACCATTCGATTCTGCATGCACGGTTCAGAGGAATGGGGCCGTGAAGGCAGCGAATACGACTGGTCGACAGGAGCTTATGAGGAAATCATGTCGACGCACCCTGAGTGGGTCAAAGAAGGATTTGCCATCGTCAATAATGACGGCGGTTATGCCGTCGAAGGCGAAGAGTATTCCGGCATTATGACTTCGGTAGAGCTGAAGAAATTCGTCAAGGACAGCGTGGAACAGCTGAACGAAGAGCAGAATTACAGCTGGTCATATGATAATCTGAGCACTTATACAGAGGACTTCCAGTGGACGAGAGTCGGAATCCCGGCAATATCAGCCGGCAGCGGTGAAGGGACGAAATATGATGATATCGGATATCACTCAACCTACGACAGCTTCGATGCGCAGCCTTTGGATGAGAACGGCACGGCGGAAGTGCTCCAGACCTACGGTAAACTGGTATTGGATCTTGACGCGTGCAATGTAAGACCGATGAACTTCACGGCCAGAATCAGGAATTACGAGAAGTCGCTGAACGATAAGCAGAAGGAAGCGATACAGCCGAAGCTGGACGAAGCATATGCCGCCGCAGATGCTCTGCAGGCAAAGATGACAGAGATTGAGGAAGCAGATGATCCTGATGCAGCCATAGACATGAATCAGAAGACGCAGGAAGTCTATCTGGCGCTGCAGGATTCGCTGCTGGGACTGGACTTTATCAATGTGGACGCTATCGTGAGACATGATATGTATGAGGACAACATCGATTATCTGGATCAGACCATCGACGCACTGCAAAAGGGCAGCATACAGGAAGCCTATGACGAGTATCTATGGGCCGTAGACTGGTCATGGTATGATATGTACTTTGACGAGGAAACCTGTGACTACATGAAGAATCAGCTTTTCGAAAAGCGGGATGACACGTGGGGCGCCGGACTGATCAAATATCCGCATGCGGATACGGGGGATGTGGTAAGGAGCCTCAAGGCCAAATACGATGAAGAAGGAGCTGATGTTTCCGAGGAAATCGCGGCGCTTAAGGAAATCAAGGCAGAGCAGGAAGAGTATCTGCAAAAGACCTATGACAGTGAGCTCAAAGGCATCGTGAAGGCAACGAAACTCATGAATCAGTACGCGAAGTAATGCGGCATAAAAGCTGATATAGGAGGCCCCGACCGGCGGGGTCTCCTCTTTGCTTGTCTGTTCCCCATACAATTTGATGGATGTTTCCTGTGAAGAACATATGTTCAAACGGGGACCGGAGTGGTATAATGCCAGTATGAAACAGCAGACCAAAGACGACAAATTCTATATCTGCATTGATCTGAAGTCGTTCTACGCTTCTGTGGAGTGCGTCGAAAGGGGACTGGACCCCATGACGACCAATCTGGTGGTGGCGGACCCGGAGCGCAGCGACAAGACCATATGTCTGGCGGTTTCACCTTCCATGAAGAAACTGGGAGTCTCCAATAGGTGCCGCGTTTTTGAGATACCCAAAAACATCGACTACATCATGGCGACGCCCCGCATGCAGAAGTACATCGATTACGCCGCGGAAATCTACGGCATTTATCTGAGCTATTTCTCACAGGACGATATACACGTGTATTCCATCGATGAGGCCTTCATCGATGTGACGGCGTATCTTCACATGTACAGGAGCGACGCCAGGCAGCTGGCCGTCCGCGTCATGAATGATATTTACGAGCAGATCGGCGTCAGAGCGACCTGCGGAGTTGGGACGAATCTCTACTTAACGAAGATCGCTCTGGATATCACGGCCAAACACTCGCCTGATTTCATCGGATTTCTGGATGAAGAAACCTACAGGAAGACTTTGTGGAATCATCGTCCGCTTACCGATTTCTGGCGCATCGGACCGGGAACTGTCAGGCGCCTCGAGAAGATCGGGATCTATGACATGGAAGGGATCGCAAAAGCAGATCCGGAGCTTTTGTATAAGATCTTCGGCGTGGACGCGGAGCTTTTGATCGATCACGCCTGGGGGATCGAACCGGTCACGATTCATGACATCAAATCATATAGGCCAAAGGCCAATTCTCTGTCCAACGGGCAGGTGCTCATGCGGGACTACACCTTTACGGAGGGCAAGACCATCATCCGGGAAATGACGGATCAGCTGTGTCTGGAACTGGTCAGCAAAAACCTCGTTACGGACTCCGTGACGATTTCTGTGGGATACGCCCGGTCAGGTCAGGAAAATGGCAACATCAATCTGCGGGACGGAAGTTACGGCATGCGGGATGGCGGTACGGTCAGATTCGAAGGCGGCAGTTCAGAGGAGTCGGTCATCGTGCCGGAAGTCGTGAAGCTATACGAGCGGGTCATGGATCACAGCCGTGATATTCGCAGGGTCACGATTTCCTGCAATAACGTGAGACGGGACGAGGGCTACAGGCAGATCAGTCTGTTTGATATTGCCGAGTCTTCCCACAGCAAGGATAAGCAGGAAGTGCTGGAAAAAGATAAAAAGATCCAGCAGGCGGTGATTGGCATCAAACAGAAATACGGTAAAAACGCCATGGTCAAAGGCATGAATATGCACGAAGAATCAACCGGTCTGGAGCGAAACAGACAGATAGGAGGACATAAGAGTGGAGAATAAAAACGCGGCTGGAAATAACGGCTCGGCCGGAAATAACGAGCATCAAAACCGCTGGCCTGCCAGCAGACCGCATAAATATCCGCCCATGCCCATCGAGCAGCGGGCCAAACAGTTCATGCCCTTTGCCGCGGTGACGGGGCTTGACAGAGCCCTTCGGAAGAAGGCTCTCGAGATGGCCGGCCGGGACAATGTTGAATAACCTCTTTGATGAATAACCTCTTTAACCAAAAGCGATAATGTGTTATACTCGGAGACGTGGTAAGACAAGCGTTGTTGATGAAATAAACGGATTACACGGGAATCATATGCTGATTGTACGAAAACCGTATGCAGATTATCCGGTGATCATATGCGGATGTAGTTTAGTGGTAAAATATCAGCTTCCCAAGCTGAGGTTGGGGGTTCGATTCCCCTCATCCGCTCCAGAAAACAAAGAGGACCGGAAGGTCCTCTTTTTGCGTTCATATAGCGCAGGGAATCGAACCCTGGTCCATCACGTATTTGGCCGCGAGTTTACCACGTATCTGGCCGCGAGGCCTATTATCCATCACGTATTTGACCGCGAGGTTACCACGTATCTGGCCGTGAGGCCTACTATCCATCACGTATTTTGTCATGAATATAAGCTGATTCGCGCTGCGGGCCCGTTTTCCACCGATTTCTTGTTTTTTCCTTCTATCCGGTGTAGCGATTTGCTGATTTTACACCGCAGATGGCGCCATAGGCCTAATCCGGAGGGGTTATTCGATGCTGCGCACGATTCGCATAAAAACAACTCCACCGATAACCTCTGCAGACCGCATGATTAAAATATTTCGGTGGAAATCGGCAGGAAAACAGTGGTACACTTATAATGGATGACGTAGGATATAGATGACGCACCATATGAAGGGACAAGCAGAGGTGGCTGGAAATTATGAAGCGTTCATATGAAAAATACACAAAGTTCATCTTAGGGAGTGTCGGAGCAGGTTTTCTCATTCTGGCAATCCTTATGATACTTGATATCGGGACGATTCCCATCATCATATATGCGGCAGCATTCCTGGCGGCAGTATTTCTCATTAGCAAAAGGGAAAAATCACTGTTCCCTCAGTGGGAGGGGTTGAGGTGGCGCGTACCCAGCGTGCAGATTGTGTTTTTGATTGGTGTTTTCATAGGCCTGCTGATTGTAGAAAATCTATTGGACACAGATTCGCCGCTTTTGATGTTCGGTGTCTTCCTTGCAGGGATTCTGGCACCGCTGCAAAACTATCGCAACGCAAAGAAGTATCACATGGATGAGCTTCATTCCATAGAAGAGTTAAAGCAGAAATATCCTGAGGCTTCAGAGAATATGGTCATCAGATAACATAGTATGAAACATAGAGGAGGAAGCGAGATGAAATTTTTACATGTAACGATTCAGACGAATCAGTTTGAGAAGGAAATCGAATTCTATGAGAAGGAAGTCGGTTTGACTATCCAGAGGGACATGCGTCCAAAAAAAGATCTGGTATTCCTGGCAAATGGCAGCGGGGAGACCTGTGTTGAGGTGATCCGCGCGGATGAAGCGGACACATCCGGAAATCCGCATTTATCCATTGGGTTTCAGGCAGAAGATGTGACGGCCAAACATGAGGAGATGGCCGCGGCAGGATATCAGGTGACACCGATGATTTCACCGATGCCGGGCGTGCAATTTTTCTTTGTGACGGACCCGGCAGGAGTAAACGTGCAGTTCATATAAAGCAATCGAGAAAGTGATTGAGAAAGCAATTGAGAAAGCAATTAAGGTAGAAAGGAGTCATTATGGCAGCAAGAGTTACAGCAGCAGTGCCTGTTTTTAAGAACAGCCCGAACAGAAAAGAAGTCAAGCAGATGGGTGAGGTCGCCGGCGCGATCGTGGGGAATCATGCGTGGAGCGCCGAGCTTACACATGTGAAAACGACGCACGGACCTATGGACGTCAGGATTTGGAGAAGGGTAAAGTAACGACGATGATCAACAAAAACGACTATGTCGTAGTATCCCGAAAAGCCTTAGAACAGGGACATATCGGATTCATATACCGCGACAGAAGCAGTTCCGCTCATGATTCCGGCTGGCGCATGATGTACGATAAGGATGAAAACCGGCTGGATCTGGCAAACCCGGATAAGGTCTACGCATGCGACATCAAGAAGCTGCTGAAATACTTCACGGATCTGGCAGAAATCATCAAAAGCAGAACCTTTTCCGTATGGCAAAAGCAGGAGGATCAGTGGCAGCTTTTGGGTCGGGATAAGGAACTGGAACTTGTGCCTCACCGGATGACCGGCAAGACGAAGTATGTAGCGCTGATGACCAGACAAGGAGGAGGCGCCATCATCACGGCCGATCCAAAGGATTTGAGACATGGCAGAAAGGTCGAAGACTGGGAAATGCTTTTGCCGGATGATGTATTCGAGAAATCATGAAATAGAGTTTGAACAAAGACGATCCGCATGAGGTTAGCGCCGCGGATCGTTTTTTATGCAGACGAAACGGGCTGATGAAGCTGGTTGAAATCAGAGCGCAAACATGGTATAGTTAGCGGTGGCTAACAGAAATATCTGAAGGATCCGATCAAATCAAACAGATGGGAGAAACATGCATGCTAAAGAAACGGATTGCAGCCATGCTTTGCGTCATGATGATGTTGACGACACCGGTATTTGCGGAAGGAGAACATGCGGAGATCACACCGGACGTGACCGTAACCGCCGAGCTGGAAAAGGTGGCTTTATCGGTTGATGAGCCGGGGTCAGGGCCTTTTGCATATAAGAGAATCATCGTGTTCAGCAGTGACGAGGCGGCAGGAGAAACGCTGGCGGGTAACGGGTTTGGAGCGGAACAGATCACATACTATGAGCCTGCGGAAGAATATATACTCGACTTTCCATCCGAAGACGATGCGGCAAAAGCGTACGTCAGACTTTCTGACGCTTTTGGCAGAGAAAACGTAATGCCCGATCTTCCGGTGAAGGCGGAAGCCGAACCGTTTACCGAGACAGACGCACTTTCAAATTCCTGGGGCGTTGACCTGATGGGACTGGATGAGGTGAGAGACAAGACAAATGAAGCCTCGGCGGAACTGGCTCCGGTGACCGTGGCGGTACTCGACTCAGGCATCAACAACAGTCACGAACTGTTCACAGGAAGACTGGACGAGGATGCAGCCAGCTTCGTGGAAGGGGAAGCTTTCTCAAGTGACAAAGGCGGTCATGGTACACATGTTGTCGGGATCATCGCCGACGGCACTTCCGATCATGTAAATATACTGCCGGTTAAAGTCTTGAATGACGAGGGCAGAGGCGGGTTCGCGGAAGTGATAAACGGCATCTACTATGCGGTTGAACATGGCGCGAATGTCATCAACATGAGTTTGGCTATCAATCTAAACGACTACGGAAATTATTGGTCTGACACGGCGGTTTTGCAGGAAGAAAGAGCGCTTGAAGCAGCGGAAAACGGCGGCATCATTTGTATTGCTGCGGCAGGAAATGATTCCATGAATCTGGATGAGCTAAAAGTTTATCCGGCTGTTTCACAACACACGATCACCATCAGCTCCATCACCCAGACCAAACAGCGTGCATCCTCGTCGAATTACGGCGAGAGTGTAGACTTTACTGCCCCCGGCGATCAGATTATCAGCGCCGGGACAAGGGGAAGGGTTGACTATTGCGTCAAGAGCGGCACATCGATGGCAGCGCCACACATGTCTGCTGCATGCGCCATGCTGAAACTGTATAACCGGGAGGCTTCTGCGTCACAAGTCAGGCAGAAGCTTCAGGAAATGGCGACAGACATAGGAACGGAGGGCAAAGATAAGAAATTCGGCCACGGATATGTGACTTTCAGCGGCGGTGCCGTTCCGGAGATAACCGGAAAACCGCAGTCCGAGCCTGAGCCGCAGATCGTCATTCCCGGAACGAAAATCAGCAAGGTCAGCCGATACAAAAAAGCACTCAAGATCAAATGGAAGAAACAAAGCGCCAGGACTGACGGGATGCGCGTTACCGGATACCAAATCCAGATCGGCACAGATCCGGAGTTTGCCACAGATGCAAAGGCTGTAACCGTCAAAGGCTGGAATCAAGCATCGAAGAAGATCAAGAAGCTCAAGAGACGAACCGGATATTATGTCAGGATCAGGACGTACATGAAACTTGAGGATTCCATGGTATATTCCGAGTGGTCAACAATGAAGTTAGCAAAAACTAAGTAGTAAAATGCTGTACATTTAAAGAATTGTTTGATATTATTGTGATATGAGTTAGCATAAACTAACCCATATCACAATTTTTATTTCCAGCTAGAGAAAGAAAGGAGAGGGGATGAGTAATAAAGCAAAGACCTCAGGTCACGCGCCTCGATGTATTCTGGCTTTCATGCTCGCGCTGATGATGGTCATGACGACGATACCGGGGATGGCCTACGCAGAGGAACAGCCTGACGCAAACGAGCCCGCCGCGGCTGAGACCGTCACGAAACCAGCTGAACCTGCAGAAGTGCCTGATGATCAGAACACAGATGCGAACCAGAACACAGAAAGCGACGCAGAGTCCGATACGGAGTCCGATGGCGCTGCCGGCGGTGAAATCTTAGCAGCAGGAGCGGACGATGAAGCTTCCGACCTTGCGATTGCTGTTGAAGGTGATGTGACGACTTCATCTAAAACCTTAACCGTTAACGTTACAGGAGATGTACCTGAAGGCTCCATGATATCCATACGGGGATATAAACCAGACCTGCAGGAAATCAATTATGATGTTATATGGGAAGGCAACGGCACATATAACTGGAATTTAGGAACAGAGAATATCAGCGCTGCGGGGGAAGTTACTGTAAACATTGAGAACACTGTCGTCCTCACCGAAGGAATGCAGATCGTGGCATATGTTCTGAATGATACCAAGCCTTTGACACATTCAGAGATTACTCTGGTGAAGGGAACCGGTTCGATCGCCGACAGGGCCGCTGCCATTATGAACAATTGCACCGTGCAGATCATTCATGATGGTGATTTCAAGATCGATGAGAAAACAGCCCATGTGAAGCTGGGAATCGATCCGGGCCTGGAGAATCCAACGCTGTCGCTTTACGCATGTCCGGGAAACGTCGCGTATGACAGTGAAAACATCACGTATTTCACCAATGTCTATTCCGGACCGGCGACGGATGGCTTCGATAGTGACGTGACCTTTAACAAGGATCTGCCTGCATATCACAGGCTGGTTGCTGTCATAAGAGGCAAGATCCAGGGCACTGAAGATTATTACGCAACGAAAGAATCCAACTACGTATACATCCTGGATGAAAACGGCGAACGCTTCAAGGAGTATCAGTATCCTGACATCACCATAGACGAATCCGAGTTGACAGCGGGCGCAACAACGCTTCATATCAGCATGACCGGAGACGAGCGGCTGTTCGCTGCAGCCGGGGATCCGGATGTTGATTTCTCAATCCACTATTCCATCGGAATGTACCCGGATGGTGAGAATTTTGACTTCGAAGGCGAGAACCAGATCGCGCTGCTCAATTACCAGGAGGTGACAGAAGCCTTCAGCGGCAAAGAAGTGTCGCTTTCGCAGCCTTTGCGTGAAGGGTACAGAGTCAGAGCGGTAGCTTTTTGGAGCCAGAATACGGACCTGTTCGTACCAAAGAGCAACGACTACGAATTCAATCAGCCTGATGACTCAGTACTCGTAAAAGCGGAATCGAATGAAGCAAAAGCTTCGATCGCAGAGGTTTTTGCAGGGGACAAGTCCTGCAGTATCACGTTGAGCGGTGATATTCCTGACGGATGCAACCTCATCGTCAAGAGTTACGACAAAGGCGTGACGGAGTTCCCGCTTTATGAAGGTACCGCTCAAGGGTTTGTTTCGGGTGTCAGTACGGGAACGATCGAACATACATTCACGAATCCGGATTCCATCACCGAAGACGCTACCGTCGCGGCTTTCATTCTTTCCAATGGTGACATACTGGCATCCGCCACGAAAACAGTCAAAGCCATTCCTGACCCGGTTGTTTCCATAGAAGGGAAAGTCAGTCCGGAAAGCACGAGCATCCCAGTCAAAGTAGAGGGTAAGGTGGCTGATGGAGCATCACTCCTTCTCAGAATGTATGACGCGGATGAAACGGCGTTTGAGAATAGTTTCACCGGGAGTACCATCGTTTCCACGAACTATGCCAGTGGGATCACAGTTGCTTCAGGCACGAACGAACTCAAAGTAATGGATGGTGTCAGCCTTGAAGAAGGAAAGAAGCTCTGCGTATTCCTGATCAACGGAGATAAGACCATCAAGTCGGCTCCTGTCACCATCACATCGGCAGAGGAACTGTCGGTTGTTTTGGGTGAGATCCGTACAGATTCAACAGAGGTTTCCGTAGATGTCAACGGCAGCGTGCCTGACGGATCAATACTTCTGGTCAAGAGCTACAGCGCCGGAACCACAACGTTCGCAACGGATAAGGGTGAGGCTCACGGTGTGACTTCATCGGTTGCGGAAGGAACGATCAACCATACGCTGACCAATGTGGATAAACTGTCAGCCGGCAGAGTCGTCGTTGCCTTCATTCTTAATGGCGGAGAAGCAATCGCCGTATCGGAACCTGTAGCAGTCGTACAGGGGGCATACGAGATGCCGACCATTGCGATAACAGACCGTGAAATCACGGCGGGAGATGCCAAAATGAATTTCAGGGCAACCTTTGACAAGGCGCTCAGCAGCGCGCTCTATACCGTATATCTTTATGAAGGAGAAAGCTTCGATGCAGAATCGGCAACGGTCCTGGCGGAGGGCTCCATGACGATCAGCGGAGAGAAAGCGGTCTATGTATATAACAGGATCAAAGCCGGAGACAGTCTTATCGTTGTTCTTACAGCGGGCGGTGAAACCGTTCAGTCGGAGCCGATCGTGGTGCAGCCGTCACCGAACTGGCAGGAGCCTGAAGCGTCCTTTACCGTTGACAAAATCACTGATAACGCCACGGAAATACCGGTTAAAGTCGACTATGACGATGCATATCTCGATATGGAGGATTTCTACTGCAATATCAGCATTTACATGTTCAATAAGGCCGTTGATGACGATGTCTTCGAAGAAGATGAATACTGGGAAGATCCGGATAAAGCCAAACTGGTAGCGAGAGCAAATTACAGCAGCGGCGATCAGACCCGCGGCGAATTCAGCATTCCGGTACTCCCGAGCGCGGATCTGACAGCAGGCAAGAAGCTGATCATCAAAGTCCGCGTACCGCATCAGGAGTGGGAAGGTGAAGAGGCGGATTACCTCTCGAGCTCAGTGGTAATCGAGCCGTCTTCGGCCTTTGCAAAAGGTCCGAGCGCCATTCTCTACAACGTTGACTTCACAACCGAGAGGGGCATGACGATCAAAGAGCTGCTGGAAGAGAACGGAATCCAGTACAAGGTCGTGACAAATGAAGACCTCGTGCAGACCATCGGATATCTCATTGAGAAAAAGGGCTTTGAAAAGAGCGACGAGATGTATTCGGGTGAAGGATATAAGACGGAGTTTCTGCTGATGAACGGCCCGGACAAGGAGTCCTATGATGTGTTCATCGCGGATGATACAGGGCTCGTTGATCTTATGGCGGCAGAGGACGTCAGCATTCCACATAAGGCCATGGTAACGGAAACCAATATGGAATGGACGCTCGAAGACCTGATTGACAGGATCGCTGATGAACATGCAGTGATGACCGGATGGATGGATCTTTACAGTCTCAGCGAGTTTGCCAAGGATCTTGATGAAGCGGTCTACGGCGGCACAGAGGCATGGGAACAATTCCAGCAGGCACTGGATGCTGCCGAAGAGCTCTTGAGAGAAGAAGATGAAGACGTACTCACAGAAGAGGCTTTAACAGAGGCGAAGGATAATCTTCAGGATGCGATCAATCATCTGACGTCCGAAAATGAAGCGGCAGTCAAAGCCCTTAGGGCTGATCTGAGCGATCTCGTTGCCAAACAGAAAGAATACACAGAATACAAGTTTGGCAAGAATTCAAACTGGCCTGTGTATGTTGAGGCGCTTGCGGATGCCAAAGCGCTCCTCGCCGATGAAAACGCTCCGGCAGGTTCGCTGGCGCTGGCATACGACAAGCTCAGCAAAGCGATGAAGAAGCTTGACAGAGTTGCCGAAAGGATGGATAAAGAAATCGTTGATCTGCCTGCAGTGAAGATCAAAAAGGTTTCAAAGGGCAAAAAGGCGTTTACTGCCAAGTGGAAAAAGCCGACGAAGAAGAATCTGAGGAAGATCTCCAATATCCAGGTAATGTACAGTACCACCCGAGACTTCTCATCAGGCGATACGAAATTGCTGACCGTAAGCAAGAAAGCCAAATCAAAGAAGGTCAAGGGCCTTCAGAAGAAAAAGACGTATTATGTACGTGTCAGAGCATATAACAAGATTGATGGACAGATCCACGTTTCCAAGTGGTCGGCCGTCAAGAAAGTTCGAACGAAGTAATCGAACGAAGCCGGCATAAATTTGATCAGGGCCGCTGTGCGAAATCATTCGTGCAGCGGTTCTTTTTCCGTGGTATAATACATGCTATGAGCAGAGCATTCGTAACGGATAAAGAAGATTGGATATACTGCGCCAAGGCGGGCGAACGCTGCATGCATGCCGAAGAAGGTAAACCGTGCCGAAAGACGGATTGCGAGCACTTCGGCAAATCGGTCAAGAGGCCGTCAGGCGGCAGCGACCGCATCGTAAGCCGCGTGCCGAAGGCCGGGACGGAACCAAAGGCCGGAGCAGACGCAAAGGCCAAGGCCGTAAATACTGCCGGCAGGCCGACGAAGAAATCCAAACTCAAGAAGCCAAGAAGATGGGGCGGAAGGAGCTTACCAAATGGCTGATACCGAGAAAATAACAATTATAGATGTCAAACCATTAAACGGCAGGTCCCTGCAGCTTCAGTTCAGCAACGGACAGACCCGTCTGTTTGACGTGAGGAGACTTCGCGGTCCTCAGTACATCCCGCTGGCTGATTATGATAAATTCGTGGATGTTTGTGTGAGAGACGGTGACCTTTACTGGCCGCAGACGGATCTCAGCGCAGCGGCAGATCTGATTTATAACAAAAGCGTTGATTACGATCCGAACTATAAACCGATAGAGTACGTTCCTACGAAGAGAGACATATTAGGGGAAAGGATCGCCATGATCGTATTCCCGCTCATGGTGATCGCGGCGGTAATCGGTCTGGTTCATTGGTATATGAACATCTGATTTTTAACTTGCAATGCCTTTGCATTAATGGTATTATAAACGAGCGTGATTGTACCTGAGACTCAGTCGTCCGACACTCCGGCGGCGACCTGGTCACAGGCGAATGAAGAATAAGGAGGAAACGAAATGATCACTACAGAAAAGAAAGCAGAAATCATCAAAGAGTATCAGCTTAAAGAAGGCGACACTGGTTCCCCGGAAGTACAGGTAGCTATCCTGACTTACAGAATCAATGATCTGAACGAACACCTGAAGATTCACAAGAAGGACCACCACTCCAGAAGAGGTCTTCTGAAGATGGTTGGACAGAGAAGAAACCTTCTCAACTATCTGAAGGAAAAGGATCTGGAGAGATACAGAACTCTGATCGCCAGATTAGGACTGAGAAAATAATTTCATCGCAGGATTAGGCGGGGTGAACTGAACCCCGCCTGTTTTAGTATTTGTTTACTATTAATTCAAATAAATCGGAAGTAAATTTACAGGAGGTAGTTGTAAATTATGAAGTATGAAGATTACAAAACTTTCAGAATGGCGTTAGGCGGTAAACTGCTTGAGGTCGAGATCGGCAAAGTCTGCGAACTGGCCAACGGACAGGCATGGGTAAAGTACGGCGACACGGTTGTCAACGTTACAGCATGCGCATCCAAGGAGCCGAGAGCTGACGTGGATTTCTTCCCGCTCTCATGCGACTATGAAGAGAAGATGTACGCAGCGGGCAAGATCCCTGGCGGCTTCATCAAGAGAGAAGGAAGACCTAGCGAAAGAGCCGTCCTCTGCTCCAGACTTATGGACAGACCGTTAAGACCGCTTTTCCCGAAGGGATTCTACAATGACGTTCAGGTAGTAGCGACAGTACTGTGCGTTGATAACGACGCGCCGAGCGAGATCGCTGCCATGATCGGTTCATCCATCGCGCTGTCGATTTCAGACATCCCATGGGATGGTCCTACAGGATCGGTAGTCGTAGGCATGGTCGATGACCAGTTCATCATCAACCCATCCGAAGAACAGAGAGCTCGTTCCGCAATGCATATGACCGTTGCCGGAACCAAGGAAGCCATCATGATGGTAGAAGCCGGAGCACAGGAAGTTCCTGAAAGCGTCATGCTGGATGCGATCATGTTCGCCCACGAAGAAATCAAAAAAATCGTAGAATTCATCGAGCAGATCGTAGCGGAAGTCGGCAAGCCAAAGATGGATATCGAACTCTACAAAGTGCCTGAGGACATCGACAAGGCAGTCAGAGATTACGCTGAAGGCAAGATGAGAGAAGCAATCCAGACTTATGACAAGCTGGAAAGACAGGAAAACATGGACGCTGTCGAAGAAGAAACCAAGGCTTACTTCGAGGAGATCTACCCGGATAACGCCAAGAACATCAACAGCGTACTTTACAATATTACGAAAGAACAGGTCAGAAGGATGATTCTGGATGAGGGCGTCAGACCTGACAACCGTAAGCTGGATGAGATCAGACCTCTGTGGATCGATCACGGCGTACTGCCGAGAACACACGGCACCGGCCTTTTCAAGAGAGGACAGACGCAGGTGCTGTCAGTCTGCACGCTGGGACTTCTCAGCGAGAAACAGACGATCGACGGAATCACAGAACAGACAGAAAAGAGATACATGCATCACTATAACTTCCCGCCTTATTCCGTCGGTGAAGCCGGCAGAATGAAGAGCCCGGGAAGAAGAGAGATCGGTCACGGCGCTCTGGCAGAGAGAGCCCTGATTCCGGTACTCCCTAGCGAAGAGGAATTCCCATATGCCATCAGAGTGGTATCGGAAGTACTCTCATCAAACGGATCCACTTCCATGGGTTCAACCTGCGGGAGCTGCCTGGCACTGATGGATGCCGGTGTTCCGATCAAAGCTCCTGTAGCAGGCATCGCCATGGGCCTCATCGAGAGAGTCGAAGAAGACGGATCATCCAAGATGGCTATCCTTTCAGATATCCAGGGCATGGAAGACTTCCTTGGCGACATGGACTTCAAGGTAACGGGAACCGCTAAGGGTGTTACCGCCATCCAGATGGATATCAAGGTTCACGGACTTTCCAGAGAAATCCTGGAAAAGGCGCTGGCACAAGCCAGAGAAGGCAGAATGCACATCATGGCCGCGATGCTGGAAGACATTCCTGAACCGAATAAGGAACTGTCACCGTATGCTCCGAGAATCATCACGATGAAGGTTGAAGTTGACCAGATCAGAACGATCATCGGTAAGGGCGGCGAGACCATCAACGGCATCATCGACAGAACAGGCGTCAAGATCGACATCGAAGACGACGGAACAGTATTCATCGCATCACCTGATGGTGAGAGCCTTGATGCAGCCAAGAAGGAAATCGAGATGCTGGTGAAGGAACCTGAACCGGGTGAAATTTACGAAGGCAAAGTAACGAGAATCATGAACTTTGGCGCTTTTGTTGAGATCCTCCCTGGCAAGGAAGGCCTCGTACACATCAGCAAGATCGCCAAGGAAAGAATCGACAAGGTAGAAGACGTACTGCATGTCGGCGACGAAGTCAAGGTCAAAGTCACCGAAATCGACTCTCAGGGCAGAATCAACCTTTCAAGAAAGGATCTCCTGTAAAGTCAGTCTGATGCAAAAGCCATGAACGTTTTCACAGGTATTATGCTGGTATTTGCCCTGGTGGGCTTTGCCGATAAAGCATTCTCACTCAAATGGGGACTTTCGGAGTCCTTCGATAAAGGACTTATGACAATGGGAACTATGGTAGTTCCCATTGTTGGCATATGCTCAGTTGGCGCGGAACTGGTGGAACGGCACGCCGGAGGACTGGTGGAGGCGACACAGAACATGCCCTTCGATCCGTCCATGATCGTAGGCGCGATACTGGCACCGGATCTCGGCGGTTATTTTATCGCAAAGGCTATGGCCGCGACGCCGGAGATACTGATAATAAACGGTGTAGTATTGGGGACGCTTCTTGGTCAGGCAATATGTTTCCAGCTTCCGGTATTTCTGGCGACGGTGGACAGGCTCGACAGGCCGCCGGTGTTAAAGGGATTTCTGGTGGGGATTACCATGATCCCCGCAGGGATGCTGGCCGCGGAAGCCGTTCTGAGAATGGACTTCATCGTATTCCTGGGGCAGTTTATTCCGATATTGATCATATGCGCTCTTGTCGCGCTGGGACTTCACAGGATACCGGAGGGCATGATCAAAGGCTTTTCGTTTATAGGAAAGCTCATACAAATAGGTACATACATATTGTTCGCTCTGGCAATAGCGGGAATATTCGTCCCCGGAATCTCACTTGCCAGTGAAGAATCTGTATACACCGCGCTGACGATTCTCGTCAAATCGGCTATAATAATAAGCGGATGTTTAGTGTTGACAGAAATGGTCATGAAGTTTTTCAGACCGCAGCTCCGAAAACTTGCCGCCAAAATAGGAGTCAACGAGATATCCGTTGTTTGCATGCTGATGAATTGCGCGACGTCTCTGGCCATCCTGCCGCTGTTTTCCCGCATGGATGAAAAGGGCAAAATGCTCAACGCGGCGTTCAGCATCAGCGGCGCATATATACTGGGTGGATCCATGGCATTTGTATCTGCGGTATCTATAGGCTACGTGGTGGTCATCTTCATGGTGGCCAAAGTCGTCAGTGGATTTTTGAGTATGTTTATTATGAGTAAGATATATGAGTCACAAAAGAAACGAGTTGGAGGTAAACAATGAAGATTTTATTATTATCAGGAAGCCCGAGAAAAAACGGTAATTCTTCAGCAATGGCCGATGCATTCACTGCCGGCGCTGAGAGCGCAGGTCATGAGGTAGTCAGATTCGAAGTCGGCAGAATGGATATCAAAGGCTGCATGGGCTGCGAATACTGCCACGTTCAGGGCGAGGGCCAGTGCATCCAGCAGGATGATATGCAGGAAATCTATCCGCATCTCAATGACTGCGACATGATCGTCTTCGCTTCAGCTGTATATTACTGGACACTCACGGCGCAGATGCAGGCCGCCCTGCATAGGTTCTACGCTGTCGGCAAGCCGGCAAAGGCAACCAAGTTCGCAATGCTGCTCAGCTCAGGTTCCCCTGGAGTTTATGACGCTATCGACAGCCAGATGAAGTCAGCATTTGATTTCATGGGCATTGAGACTGTTGGCGTGATCAAGGCCAACGGCGAAGAGAACAAAAGCCCTGCTAAACTCGAGGAGTGCAGAGCTCTTGGCGCAAGTCTGTAATAAAAGGTTCATTCATGCCGGATCTTAATGAGCAGCAGCAGACCATCGCCTGCAGTAACGCAGGCACGCCTTCCCGGCAGCACTTCGTTGCTGGTGGCGTACTGCTCGTCCTGCCTGATCTCGGCATCCGTCACCTCATATTTAGCACCGGTGATGGTGATGCCGCGTGACGGTCCGAACATACTGAACAGAGAGAAATACTTGAAGGAGTCTTCGATATACGAAGGCTCCTTTCCTATAATTTCCATTTCCGAATAATCGTCTACAAGACTGGCACTGCAGCCTGCGTTGTACAGCTTCAACAGCAGCGAAACATTGACCAGCGTATGGTCCATGCGCTTGCCCACGGCGCCGATGATGAGGAAATCCCTGAATCCGCGGCGAAGGGCTTCCGAAGCTGCAAAGGCAGTATCTGTCTCATCCTTTTCGCAGGGCAGGACAATCGTCTCGATTTCTGCAACGTCAAAATCAGAGTCGCTGGAATCGAGTGGATTCTCATAGGAATCAAAATCCCCCACAATAAGATCAGGGGCAACATGAAATAGCGGATCCTGACCGATATGAAGATGATCGAGGTGCTTTAGCCCGCAGTCGCAGAAGATGTAGAAATCATCTTCCCGCAGATACTTGCATATTCCTTCGTAATTATCTATAGGGGCGCCGCCTACAATAACGCAGCGTCTGCCGGTCGTTGAGTTCATACCAGCGGCCTCCCGGTCATCTCTTCAGGGATATCCAGACCCATCAGTGTCAGAAGGGTAGGAGCGATATCGCAAAGTCTGCCGCCGTCTTTCAGAGGCAGGGCACCGTCAGATATATTGACCAGCGGCACGTCATTCAGCGAGTGTGCCGTCATGACATTACCATTTTCATCGATCATCTCATCAGCGTTGCCGTGGTCCGCAGTCAGCAGGATCTGCCCGCCTTTGGCCAGCACCGCCTTCACGATTTGAGGAACGCACTTATCGAGAGTCTCGATCGCCTTGACGGCCGCTTCCATAACACCTGTATGGCCGACCATGTCGGCGTTGGCGAAATTGAGTATGATAACATCGTACTTGTCTGATGAAATAGCTTCCAGCACCTTCTCAGTCACTTCCGGCGCGCTCATCTCAGGCTGCATGTCGTAGGTGGCGACCGAAGGAGAAGGAACCAGTATTCTGTCTTCGCCTTCCTCCGGCTCCTCTACGCCGCCGTTAAAGAAGAACGTCACGTGGGCGTACTTTTCGGTTTCAGCGATTCTGAGCTGCTTCATACCCAAACCGCTCAGATAAACGCCCAGCGTATTTGCCGGCGTTTCAGGCGGGTAAGCCAGCGTAACGTTTGGCATCTCCGCGTCGTACTGAGTCATGCAGATATAGCAGATGTCTTCGACCTTTTTCTTTCGCTCAAAGGCATTTGCGTCGAAATCAGGATCCACGAAAGCTCTTGTGATTTCTCTGGCTCTGTCGGGTCTGAAGTTGAACATGATCATGGCGTCGCCGTTTTCCACAGGATAAGCTCCGTCAACAACCGTCGGCAGCACGAATTCATCATTCTCATCTCTTTCGTACGCCATCTCGATCGCTTTCTGTCCTGTAGGCGCGTGATAGCCTTCGCCGATGGTCATGGCGTCATAAGCCTTCTCAAGGCGCTCCCAGCGCTTGTCTCTGTCCATGGCATAATACCTGCCGCTGACGACGCCCACACGTCCCAGCCCGATGGAGGACATGTGTTCTGTCAACTGATCCATGTATGTTGCCGCGCATCTCGGCGGCACATCACGGCCGTCCAGGAAGCAGTGCACGCAGACCTTCTCGACATCGTTTCTCTTCGCCAGATCGAGAAGCGCCAGCAGGTGCGTGATGTGACTGTGCACGCCGCCGTCTGAGAGCAGTCCCAGAAGGTGCAGCGTTGAGCCGTTCTTCTTCACGTGGGCGATGGCCTTGGCAAAAGCCTTATTCTCAAAGAAATCGCCATCTTCTATGGCCTTTGTGATCATGGTCAGATCCTGATATACGATGCGGCCGGCACCGATGTTAAGGTGTCCGACTTCGGAGTTTCCCATCTGGCCTTCGGGAAGCCCCACGTCCAGCCCGCAGGCCTTGAGAGAAGTGCGGGGATATGTCTCGAAGATCTCGTCCAGGTGCGGCTTATCCGCAGCGGCGATCGCATTGCCTTCGGTCCTTGGATTGAGACCGAAGCCGTCTAATATCATCAGCATGGTTGGTCGTTTGAATTCTTTCATGGCAGTTCTCCTGATTTTTTTTATTCATTATATCATATTTTATCTTCAAACGCGGCTAAGAATCGATCAACCCTTGATTTAGGACAGGACTTAGCCGCGGGCAAGAGGAGGATATGCCATGCAATGGTGTCCAATGGAGCAGAATCGCGGCTATATGGATCGAATAAAGACGCATGCAAAGCACATTAGCCGCGCAAAATATGATGGTGATGAAAAAAGCGCGGCTAAGTCGCGCAACTTTCAATGGGTACAGCCAAGCTTAGCCGCAGATGGCAAAAAAAGAGATTTCGAGCTATACGTGAAGATGTTACAATAAATGAAAAGGAGAGAAGCAACATGCCACAGTGGACAGAAGCGCAAAAGCAAACGATAGATGTTAGAAATAAAAATATATTGGTTTCGGCAGCGGCGGGATCAGGTAAGACCGCCGTTTTAGTCGAGCGTATCAAGACCCTGGTCATCGATGAGCAGGCGAACATAGACAGCTTTCTCATCACCACATTCACCAAGGCCGCTTCAGAAGAAATGAAGCAAAGGCTCGAAACCGCCATCAGAGAAGAACTCGCCTCAGGCGTAAGCGGCGAAGCCCGGGTGTATCTGCTGCGGCAGCTGCAAATACTCCCGTCTGCCGCGATAGGCACATTCCATTCCTTCGCGCTGGATCTGATCAGGCAGTACTTCTATCTGACAGATCTGGAGCCGGGATTTGGCATTCTGGATGAAGTACAGCAGGTCATCATGAAACGGGATGCCATCGACAGAGTGTTCGAGAACAGATACGAATCAGAGGATGAGAAGTTCCTCGATTTCCTCAGAAAACACAGCAGCGACCGAAGCGACAACGCGCTGAAAGAAAACATCATTAAGATGTATAACAGCCTCAGGAGCATTCCGCACTATATGCAGTGGGCGGAGGAGAAGACCAGGCTGATGAACGGGGAGAAACCGTCAGAAGCCATGGGACTGACGGAACTGATCAGGACGGAGACGATGTACGCTCTGACGAAAGCGCTGGAATATTTCGACAAGGCCGCGCGGATACTGGACACCGTGCATACCCATGAGATCTGCGGCAAAGCCAGAGAAGACGTCCAGAGGATAGAGCTGGCGATCCGCAATGCCGATGATTTCGATAAGACAAAAGAATTCTTTGACGGAAAATTCAATTCCATGCGGGCCAAAAAAGCCGAAAAGACAGCCTATGAAGAGGTGAAGGAAAGAGTCAGCGCACTGAGAGATGAAGGAAAAAAACTGCTGGATAGTGTCGCCGGCAAATATTATCAGCGATCCATGGAGGATTATGACGCCGACATCAGGGCGGTCTATCCGGACACCCAATTCATGGTGGGACTCATCAGGGAATTTGAAGCGGTTTACCAGCAGGCCAAGGCCGAAGAAAACGTGATCGATATGGATGACGTCATGCATCGGGCCATAGAAGTGCTGGAAGACGAAAAAGCCGCTTCCGAGCAGAGAGCGCGCTTCCGATACATATTCGTGGATGAATATCAGGACAGCAACATGCTTCAGGAGACCATCGTCCGCAGAATCGCGCGGGCCGATAACCTGTTTATGGTGGGCGATGTGAAGCAGAGTATCTATAAATTCAGACTGGCGGAACCCGAACTGTTCATCAGCAAGGCCAAAGCATACAGCGATGAGAAGGATCAAAACAGCATCGTCATCGACCTGAACAGCAACTTCCGCAGCAAAAAAAGCGTTACCGAAACGGTGAACGCGGTATTCCGAGAAGTCATGGCGGGATACGATGATAAGGCGGAGCTTCACTGCATGATGCCGGATGAATATCCGGGGCACAACACGACGATGCACATCATCGACAGGCATGATTTCGGTGATGACGCTCCCGAAAGGGGCGAGGCGGAAGCGGAGGTCGTGGCTTCGATCATAAGAGACGCTTTGGGAAGCGAGATATACGATTTCAAGAAAGATACGACGAGAACTGTGGATTACAGGGATATCGTCGTGTTAGCGCGCGCCGGCAGCACTGTGGCGGAGATCGAACGCTATCTCAATAACGAGGGAATCCCTGCCTATGGCGATACGGGAGAAGGATACTTCGAGACAGTGGAGATCCAGGTGTTCCTGAATCTGATGCGGGTCATTGACAATATGAGACAGGATGTACCGCTGATATCGGTGATGCGATCGGTAATATTCGGTTTTGGTGTGAAAGAAATGGCTAAAATCAGGATCAATCAGCGTGCCGGGAGCTTTTGCAGCGCCGTGCGCGCGTATATGAAGAGCGGTCCTGACAGAGAGTTGAGAGAGAAGCTTCAGACGATGGATGAGCGGATCAGCCGCTGGAAAGAAATCGCCAGAACCGTGCCGCTGGAAGAACTGGTGAGAATGCTGCTTTACGATACGGGATATTATGATTACTGCAGCGGACTTCCGGTGGGCAGACAGAGGATCTCCAATCTGCAGCTGATCGTCGAGAAAGCGGTGCGTTTCGAGCAGAGCAGCCATGAGGGTCTGAATGGATTCCTCAGGTACGTGGAGGCCATGGCAAACAGCAACACTTCGGAAGCCGAGGCCAAGACCATCAGTGAGAATGAGAATGTCGTGCGCGTCATGACGGTCCATAAGAGCAAAGGCCTGGAGTTTCCTGTGGTCATTTTCACGGGAGCCGGTAAAAAGGTCAGCGGCGGCGGCAAAAATAACGCGCCTTTGCATAAGGATTTCGGCATCGGACTGCCATTGATCAACAGGACGGAACACTGGAAGAAAAAGACGCTGCTGCAGAACGCCATCTCTGCCAGACAGTCCGAGGAGAATCTGGATGAAGCCATCCGGATCCTTTATGTTGCTCTGACCAGAGCCAAGGACCGGCTGGATATCGTGGGCAGCGTAGAGAATACCGACAAGCTCAGCGATGTGGCAGGTACCGGTTCATATATCGATATGATGTACGCACCGCTTTTGCAGCAGCCGGAGACGGATATACGGATCTATGACAAACTGGTGGAAGCCGAAGAAACGGAATCCGCCCACAGAGGCAAAGCCCGGGAACTGCTGAAACTTTTGGATGAAGACGTGACGGCGGGAGAAGAAGTCGACGCTGAGATCGATAGAAGGTTGAGTTTCGTATATCCTCACGTTTCAGAAAAACCTGCCAAGCTGAAGTATTCCGTCACGGAGCTGAACAGAGCCCTAAGGGGAGAAGATCATACTGAGGTCCCGATTCCGATTGCCAGTTTCGAGCCGGACCAGACCCGCCACCGCCTGAGCGCGGCGGAAGTGGGCACGGTGATGCATCTGGTGATGGAGCACATCGACTTCATGAAGGCGGCAGAGCTGGGTGAAGCTCACGTCAACGAAACGGCGGACAGACTCCTGGCAGACGGCGCCATAACCGAAGAGGAGAGAAATGTTATCCATTCCGATAAGATCGCGGGATTCTTTGATGATGCGGTGGGCAGGAGAGCGGCTGAAGCTTTTGCGCGGGGAGAACTCTATAGAGAAAAGGAATTCATACTCGATCAACAGATCAACGGCGAGGCGGCGGTAGTCCAGGGAATCATCGACTGCTATTTCCGCGAGGGAGAGGATCTGGTTCTGATCGACTACAAGAACAGCTATATGGGAGCGGGCCGGACCGTAGAGGATGTCAGGGATACTTACCGCGGTCAGATCGATATCTATCGCCAGGCGCTGCAAGGGGCGACAGGCAGGAATGTCAGGGAGTCCTATCTGTTTTTGTTTGATCTGGGGAAGTTCATAACCATGTAATAATTTTACAATAACCTATTGACACAACTTCCGAAAAATGGTACCTTATGTGTAGAGGTTAGCACTCGCAGACGAAGAGTGCTAACAACAAAAGGAGGGGCCTTATGGATTTAACAGAAAGAAAACTAAAAATCTTGCAGGCCGTCATCGCTGACTTTGTCAGGACAGCGGAACCGGTGGGATCGAGAACGATCTCTAAGAACTACGAACTAGGCAGTCCGGCGACGATCAGAAATGAGATGTCGGACCTTGAAGAGCTGGGATATCTGACACATCCTCATACATCATCAGGCCGTGTGCCTTCGGAGAAGGCGTACAGACTGTATGTAAACGAGATGATGAAGAAGAGAGAGCTCACTCAGGAACAGAAGGACGCGATAGCGAGAAACCTGTACGCGAATGTAACAGAACTTGATAATCTCATCGAGAGAGCGGCTCAGGTCCTGTCAGAAATCACAAATCTGACAGCTTTTGCTATTTCACCGGGCAAGGAGCAGGATACGCTGAAGTATATCAACCTGCTGCCGGTAGATGCCAGAACGGTCGTATTGATGCTGGTGGCAGACAGCGGTGAAGTGAGCAATACCGCGGTGCGACTGGATAAGCCTGCCTCAGAGGAAACCCTGAGGATACTGGCCATGAACATGACGCACATTTACAGCGGCAAGACCCTGAGCGAAGCCTTGAAGGTGGACATCATCAAGACGTTCAAGGCCGACGCCGAAGCCATGGCAATGTTTGAACACAACATCGCCCCGAGCTTCATCAAAACACTGGAGGACATGCTCAATGTCAACCTCTATATGGAGGGACTGACGAATATATTCTCGCTTCCTGAATACAACGATATCGAGAAGGCCAAAGGCTTCTTCGAACTGGTCAGCAGGAAGCAGGACATCATGCAAAAGCTCAGCAGCAGAGGTGACGGGGTACTGATCACTATAGGCGGCGAGAATGAAGATGAAGAACTTTCGGATTGCAGCGTCATCACAGCCACATACCACGTTGATGGGAAGATGGTCGGCAAGCTGGGTGTTATCGGCCCGACCAGAATGAAGTATGGCGAAGTTACATCCGTTGTTGAATATCTTACAGATAATCTGAGCAAGGCATTTAGACTGACGGAAGGAGACGAAGATGACAAGTAATGCGGAAGATATCAAAAGGGAAGATATCGTGGATGAAGAGGTAAAAGAAAAGGAGGTACAGCAGGAAACGGGAGAAGAGCAGGAGGAAAGCACAGGTGGAAATCCTGAAGAGAAGCCGGAGGAAAAGCCGGAAGAATCCGAGCAGGAAGACGAAGGCGAGAAGAAATATCTCAGACTCATGGCTGATTTTCAGAACTACAAAAAGCGCGTAGAAAAAGAGAAAAAAGATCTCTATTCCTACGCCAACGAAAAGATAATGACGGAGCTTTTGGAAGTCATGGATAACTTCGAGAGAGCTCTGGAGCAGAACGCGGCCGCAGAGGGAAGCGGAGAAGGATTCGCCACGGGCATGGAAATGATCTTCAAGCAGCTGGTGAATGTGCTGGAGAAGGAAGGCCTGAAGGAAATCGAAGCCCTGGGTGAGGAATTCGATCCGAACTTCCACAACGCGGTCATGACAGAGGAAACTGAAGAATATGAAAGCGGCAAGGTTTCCGGTGTGATGCAAAAAGGCTATACGCTCAATGGCAAGGTCATAAGGCCGTCCATGGTAAAAGTCGTTAGCTAAAACAGGAAGCTGCTTTCACTAAAATACAAGGAGGAATAAACAATGAGCAAAGTAATAGGAATCGATTTAGGAACTACTAACTCCTGCGTGGCTGTACTGGAAGGCGGAGACCCAACAGTCATCACAAACGCAGAGGGTATGAGAACTACACCATCCGTTGTCGGATTCGCTAAAAACGGCGAAAGACTGGTAGGCGAAACAGCCAAGAGACAGGCGATCACCAACCCTGACAGAACCATCGCATCCATCAAGAGACACATGGGCGAGGTCTATGATGTACAGATCGACGGCAAGAAATACACGCCGCAGGACATCAGCGCCATGATCCTGTCAAAACTTAAGGCTGACGCAGAGAGCTATCTGGGAACTCCGGTTACGGAAGCGGTCATCACAGTACCTGCATACTTCACAGACAGCCAGAAGCAGGCAACCAAAGACGCCGGCAAGATCGCTGGTCTGGAAGTAAAGAGAATCATCAACGAGCCTACAGCTGCATCACTGGCTTACGGTATCGATAAGGCCGATGAATCCCAGAAGATTCTGGTATACGACCTGGGCGGCGGTACATTCGATGTATCCATCCTGGAACTGGGCGGCGGCGTTGTAGAAGTACTGGCGACCAACGGCGATACGAAGCTGGGCGGAGACGACTTCGATGACTGCCTGCTGAACTTCATGGCGGACAGCTTCTCACAGGAAAACGGCGTTGATCTGAGAAAAGACAAGATGGCGATGCAGAGACTGAAGGAAGCTGCAGAAAAGGCTAAGAAAGAGCTCTCCAGCGCACAGACAACGAACATCAATCTGCCGTTCATCACAGTCAATGAGAATGGTCCTCTGCACATGAACATGGACATCACCAGAGCCAAGTTCGACCAGCTGACTTCACACCTGGTACAGAGAACCATCGAGCCGATGAAAAAGGCCATGGCAGACGCAGGCGTAACCAACAGCGACATCAATAAGGTTATCCTGGTTGGCGGATCCACCAGAATCCCTGCCGTACAGGAAGCGGTTAAGAACGTTACCGGCAAAGAGCCGTTCAAGGGCATCAACCCTGATGAATGCGTAGCGATCGGTGCAGCCATCCAGGCAGGAATCCTGTCAGGCGACTCAGAAATGGCGAACGACATTCTGCTGCTGGACGTAACTCCGCTGTCACTTTCCATCGAGACTCTGGGCGGCGTAGCCACCAAGCTGATCGAAAGAAATACGACGATCCCTACGAAGAAGAGCCAGATCTTCTCAACTGCTGCGGACAACCAGCCGGCAGTAGATATTCACGTCATGCAGGGTGAGAGAGACATGGCTGCCGGAAACACCACTCTGGGCAGGTTCCAGCTCACAGGCATTCCGCCTGCACCACGTGGAGTACCGCAGATCGAAGTTACCTTCGATATCGACGCCAATGGTATCGTAAACGTAAGCGCAAAGGATCTGGGAACAGGCAAGTCACAGAACATCACTATCACTTCCTCAACCAAGCTCAGTGAAGAAGAGATCAACGCGAAGGTCAAGGAAGCGGAACAGTTCGCAGAAGAAGATAAGAAGAGAAAAGAAGAAGTAGAGGTCAAGAACCAGGCAGAAACGCTGATCTATGAGACAGAGAAGAACGTCAAAGAACTGGATCAGGCTCTCTCAGAAGAAGAAAAGAACGATATCAACGCAGCCAAGGACGCTCTGCAGAGCGCTCTGAACGCAGGCAATATCGATGATATCAAGGCTAAGACAGAAGAACTCACAGAGAAATTCCACACTATTTCAGCGAAGATGTACCAGCAGGCACAGCAGGCGCAGGGAGCCGCCGGAGCAGGTCCTGACATGAGCGGCATGGGCGGACAGAATTTCGCCGGCGGTCAGGCAGGTCCTAACATGGGCGGCCAGGCAGGCGGTCCTGCACAGGACGACAACGTAGTCGACGCTGACTTCGAAGTAGTGGATGACGACGAGAAATAAAATAAGACGATCAGAGGTTATTAATAATGGCTGATAAACGCGATTATTATGAAGTGTTAGGCCTCCAGAAGGGCGCGAGTGAGGATGAGATCAAGAAGGCTTTTCGTAAGCTGGCAATGAAATATCATCCGGACAAGAACCCGGGAGATAAAGAGGCCGAAGAAAAATTCAAGGAAATCAATGAGGCTTATGCGGTGCTTTCGGATCCCGAACAGAAGTCCAAGTATGACCGGTTCGGCCATGCGGGTGTGGATCCGAACAGCTTCGCCGGCGGATTCGGCGGCGGTGGCTTCGGCGGATTTGAAGATATCTTCGATATGTTCGGAAGCGCTTTCGGCGGCGGTGGTTTCGGCGGCTTTGGTGGCTTCGGCGGTCAGGGCAGACGCAACAACGGTCCGAGAAAGGGCAACGACATCCAGAAGTCGCTGACCATTGACTTTACGGAAGCGGCTTTTGGGACGAAGAAGCACATCAAGCTGACGAAATACGTGAAGTGCAAGACCTGCGGCGGCACGGGAGCAGCTCCCGGCACGTCAAAGAAGTCTTGTCCGAAGTGCGGCGGCACCGGCGAGATCAGAACGCAGCAGAGAACGCCTCTGGGAACGTTCCAGAGCGTATCACCTTGTCCGGACTGCAACGGCACCGGCGAGATCAACGAGACGCCTTGTTCGGACTGCGGCGGCACAGGCAGGGTAAGAGATACGGTGAACATCACCGTCAATATCCCGGCAGGTGTGGATACCGATTCCGTCATCCCGATCAGAGGGCAGGGCGAACCGGGCATCAACGGCGGGCCGGACGGCGATCTGTACATCGTGCTCAATGTAAGGCCTCATAAGCTCTTCGAAAGACGCGGACAGGATCTGTGGCTTGAGATCCCGATCTCCTTTAACCAGGCAGCTCTGGGAGACGAGATCGTGGTGCCGACCCTCGAAGAGAGAGTATCCTATAAGGTGCCGGCAGGCACCCAGCCGGGAACGGTGTTCAGGCTCAAGGGCAAAGGCATCAAGAATCTCAGGAACAGCCGCAAGGGTGACCTGTATGTGAAGGTTTCCCTGGAAGTTCCGACGAAACTCAATAAGAAACAAAAGAAGGCGATCGAAGAGATGGGAGCGACGGTTACAGACGAATGTTACTCCAAGAAGAGCAGTTTCCTGAAGTCGATCAAAGAGTTCTTCTCATAAGCAGATTAACAGGGGTTGCTGCATTTCATGGGCAGCCCCTTATTTCTTTATAACGCGCAAACATAGCAGCAAACATACCAGGAAAGCGAGATACCATGAAATACATTGAATTAAAAGTACACGCCAGTAGACAGGGCATCGAGATGGTTACCGAACTGTTTCTCAAAAACGGCATCGATCAGGTGTCCATAGACGACCCTGAGGATCTGCAGGATATACTGAACAAAGAACACGAATACGAATGGGACTATATCGACGATAAGGTCAAGGCCAGACCGGACCGTGAGCCGACCATCTCCGCGTATTTCGAAGACAGCGAGGAGAACAAAGCCATGATCCAGCATCTGAAGCTGGAGATCATGATGCTCAAAGGCAGAGAGCAGTACGGCGAGTATGGACCGGATGCTGATTTCGGCAGGCTCTACGCGGAGGATATCCCTGTAGATGATGCGGACTGGAAGGACAAATGGAAGGAAAACTTCAAGCCGGTGAAGGTGACGGACCGCATCGTCGTGAAGCCAACCTGGGAGGAGTATGAAGCAAAGGCCGGAGAACTGATTCTTCAGATTGATCCGGGCATGGCCTTTGGCACGGGAACGCATGAGACCACCAGCCTTTGCATGAAGCTTCTGGAAAAGTACATGGGCGAGAATGATGCGGTTCTGGATGTAGGCTGCGGATCGGGAATCCTGTCCATCGCGGCAGCGCTTCTGGGAAGCCGCAGCGTCCTGGGCATCGAGATCGATGAAGATGCAGTGAAGGTTGCCGGTGAAAATGTGGATCTTAACGGCGTTTCGGATTCCGTCAGGGTGCAGCAGGGCGATCTGACCAAAGGCATCGATTTCAAGGCTGATCTCATCGTCGCCAACCTGATGCATCATCTGGTGATGGAACTGGCCCGCGACGCCGCAGATCATCTGGCGGACGGGGGAGTGTTCATCTCCTCGGGGATTTTGCTTGAGAAAAAGGAACAGGTGGAGAACGCGGTCAGGGAAGCCGGATTCGAGATCCTGGAGATACCGGAAGACGGTGAGTGGTGCGCCATCGCGGCGAGAAAGGCCGAAAAATAGGACGGAGATATGAGTAGATTTTTCGTAGGACCCGAGAACATCGGACTCAATACAATCGTGATCGATAATAAGGATGACCTTCATCACATGCGCAGAGTTCTGCGTCTTGGGGAAGGGGACGAAGTGGATGTGTCCGACTCCGTGGAGTGGGAATACCGGGCCAGAATCGTGTCTTTAGAGGACGATGAGGCTCAGCTTGCGATACTGGACAAACAGGCTTTCGCAGGGGAGCCTTCCGTTCAGGTGACCCTCTTTCAGGGGATCCCCAAGCAGGGCAAGATGGAAACCATCATTCAGAAGTGCGTGGAACTGGGGGTCCATGAGATCGTTCCGGTATTCATGGACAGGACGGTGGTGAAAGACAAAGGCAATTTCGGCAAAAAAATAGACCGCTGGAATAAGGTCTCACAAGAGGCGGTCAAGCAGTGCAGGCGCGGGATCATCCCGCAGGTGCGCGAAGCCGTAAGCATGAAGGAAGTGCTTCGTGACAGTGATCACAGCGGCAGACCGGACCTGTTCGAGGACTTCGATCTGGTGCTGTTTCCTTATGAAAACGAAAAGGGAACGACCATCAAGGACGCGCTTCTCACCGCGGCGAATCCCATGTATCAGGAAATCACCGGAAACGCACTGGAGCGTGTCGCCGTGATCATCGGGCCGGAAGGCGGGTTTTCAGACGCGGAGGCAAAGGCCATCGTCGCAGGCGGCGGTGAATCCGTCTCCCTGGGGAAGACCATACTCAGAACCGAGACCGCCGGTATGGCAACCCTTGCCATGATCATGTACGAGCTGGAACTCTAAGACGGGGAGCTATCTCCCGTGACGTCTCTGGGAAACGAATGCCCAGACGACGATAATGCCGCCCAGAACGAACAGAACCACCGCTTTGTTAGGCGGGACAGTGGCCATCATCCCCATGCCGACGATCAGCCCGAAAATAAGAACACATATGCCAAGTACGCCGCATATGATATTAACAACAGTATGAATATTCATCGCTTATCAACTCCTTTTGATGATACATCAAGTGTACCACAAGTATGACTTGAATCAAAACGGAATCCGAACTGTGGTCGATATTCATATTTTTTTATATAAAATAAGGAAGATGATATATTGAATGCAGGTTTTTCGGGTGATACTATTAAATTGTCAGAAATTATTATCAATTTATATCAGGAAGAAAAAGGAGGAGGAAAGATGAACGAATTGCAAAATCAGGGCGAACTGAAAAAAACCTTGAGTTTACCTCTTTTGATCGGTTTCGGACTTGCGTATCTGGCGCCGACAGTCGTATTCAATTACTATGGTATCTGGTCCGCAGACTCCGGGACCGGCGGTCATTATCCGCTGGCTCTGCTGATCACCACCGTTCTCATGACGTTTACGGCATACAGCTATACGAGAATGGTAAAGGAATACCCTGCAGCAGGATCGGCTTATGTTTATGTCAATAAATCCGTGCAGCCGCATCTGGGATTTTTGACAGGATGGGTCATGCTTCTGGACTATCTGCTTCTGCCGATGGTCTGCTACCTGTTGATCGGTATTTATGTCAACGAGTATCTGCCGGCTCTGCCTGTATGGGTGATCGTCGTAGGGTGCGCGGCGCTGGGAGCCATATTCAATATCATTGGCGTCAAGACTGCGTCTATTGTTGATTCCATCATCATCGCGGCGCAGCTCATATTCACAGCCGTGACCATCGTGCTCTGCGTCATGTACGTATGCGGGACGGACGGTCTGTCCATACTCAGTGCCAGAGCCATCGTCAATCCGGAAACCTTTGATACGACGGCGGTTCTGAACGCTGCTGCGATACTGTGCGTTTCCTTCGTCGGATTCGACGCGGTAACCACCATGGCAGAGGAAACCAAAAATCCGGACAAGGTCATGACACCGGCCATCATGGGCGTTTGCATCGGTGCCGGCATCATGTTCTTTATCACAGCTTACGCGCTGAATATCGCATGGCCTGATGCCCATACGTTGATCCAGGATCCGGACGTCGGTATTTATGAATTCTATCCTGCCATCGGTTACGGATGGGCGGCTGACGTATTCTTCGTCGTGGATGAATTCGCTTCATTCGTATGCGCCATGGCCGGTCTGGGCGCGGTATCGAGAATCCTTCTTGGAATGGGCCGCGACAATATACTGCCGAAGAGCTTCTTTGGATCCGTATCTAAGAAATTCAACACACCGGTCAAGAACATTCTGCTGGTATCCGTAATCGGATGCACAGGCATCTTCTACGCTGACAACCTCATCGGAGCCGCTGAGCTGGTATCCTTCGGATGCATCCTCGGATTCATCATGGTAAACCTCTCAGTTATCCTGCACTTCTACAAGAAGAAGGGACTCAGACAGGGCGCGAAGAACAAGATCATGTACCTGATCGCCCCGGGAATCGGCGCGGTCGTACTGGCAATCGCATTTATCTTCGTCGGCAAGGGCGCCAAGATTCTGGGATGCATTTGGCTGGCCATCGGGCTCGTATACCTGGCCATCAAGACCAAAGGCTTCAGAGAACTGCCGCCTGAAATGACGTTTGAAGAATAGTAATAAAAATCATGACAGCTGAAACGATCAATTGGATTCCGAACACCCCGCTGGGCGTGAACCTGCGGCGGATCACCTTCGTCGCGCCTCACGCTCACGAGAATATGATCGAAATCACCATGTGCCTTGAGGGCAGCATAACCTTTGACTACTGTTTCGAGGAGTTCCGGCTCCGGGAAGGCGAATTTATACTGGTAGACAGGGATACGCACTATATGCACAGCGGTGAGAACGCTTTGTGCGCCTCTTTTTACCTTGATTTGACGAAAATGCCCAAGCGGTTCGGGAATGCTGCAGACCTTATGTTCGTATGCGAGGGAACAGCCGAGAGCACGGTTCCGTATAATACCAGAGCGCACAAGCGCCTCAAGGGCATGTTGATCGCGGTGCTGGACTATATGCTCAAAGCCGACGCCGATGATCCGGAATTCGAGGCGGATATTTCCCGGGCGGCGGTCAGCATTATGGAACAGGTCTATTACCGGTTTGACTACACCAGCTGGAAGAACCCCGGTCGCGAGTTCTCCGAGAAGACTGTGGCCAAAGTCAGGGATGTTGTCACGTATCTGTTCAGACATTATACGGAGAGGATCACGCTGCAGATGCTGGCTGACCACATCGGGATGTCAAAGGGTTACATGAGCAATTTGTTGTCCCAGCACGCGATAGGATTTGAACCATGTCTTTCATACATCAGATCGTGGCACGCGGAGAGACTGCTTCTGACAACGGACATGAGTATCGCGGAGATATCGGAAGACAGCGGCTTTTCTGCTGTCAAGTACATGTACAGTGCATTCAATTACTGGTATCACTGTACACCGGGAGAATATCGTCTCAAGTACCTCAAGGAGATGAAAAAGCCGGACGATTTGTCAGAAGTGAGTATCGATGAAGCTGAGGAACAGGTCATAAAACTTACCAACGAACAATTGATTTTGATGTACATCAAAGGAGACGAATGATGAAACTGGAAATACGCGAAATACCCGAGCATTTCGCATACACCGCAGAGTATATCGTGGACAGCTATAACGATTTCTTTGACGTGGAGACGGGGGTCAACAGCCTGCAGGATCTGGAAGATCTGATGCATGCGGAGAATCCCGGCGTAGTCGTCCCGGAGATTCCCGATGACTATAACTATTTCGTTCACCCTCAGGGCGTGGTGCCGGAGGGTAAAATGCAGCTGTCGTATTACGACATGGTGGATCGCAAAGGCATCGATAATGCCGAGGGCAAATACCGTTTCGTCACGGTGCCTGCAGTCAAAGCAGCCGTGATTCCGTGGCAGGGAGCCAATACGACGGTTCCCGAAGGCATCGCGAAAGCCTTTGCAATAATCAAAGACGCAGGACTTGAGATCGCGGGCGATACGCGCGTCAGCGCCATACACGGCCCGTGGGACAGAGAGGACGAAAACGAATACCTGGTGGAGATCCAGGTGCCGGTAAAATAGAAAGACCATAGGACAGGAGGTGTTTATGGCAATCGATAAAATACTGATCAACGGACGATTTTACACAGAAAACCCGGAAAAGCCGTGGGCGGAAGCCGTCGCCATCGAGGGCAGAGATTTCGCGTATGTAGGCGATAACGAAGGCGCAAAGGCTTTGGCCGCAGAAGGCACGGAGATCGTCGATCTGAAGGGAAAGACGGTTATCCCGGGACTGCTGGACGGGCATACACATCCGGCCACCGTATCCAAGACCTACTGGTTTGTCAGAGGTCCACTGACGCAGGATAAGGATGAACTCCTGGCGAATATCAAAAAATACGCTGAAATGTACCCTAAAGAAGTTAAGCCGTATTTCTATTATGAGAGCTATTTCACCGAGACCTTCGGACCGGAGGGCCCTCGCAAGGAGCTGCTGGATGAGATCATCAGCGACAGACCGGCCCGTATCCAGGACTTCGGAGATCACGCCTGCTGGTATAACTCCGTCGCGCTGGACATGCTGACCGGTGAGGACGGCAAGCCGCACAGCAACAGCCCGATCGGTGAGCCGGAGTTCAAGCAGGATGAAAACGGTGAATATACCGGCTGGTGTTTAGAGTCTGTCGTCGAAGGGGACAGAGGCATATTCGAGAAGATCGGCTGGGAGCCGGAGACCGTCATGAATGATGAGATGTCGAAGCCTTTGTTCGATTACTTCAGGCAGTTCGGCATCATGTGCATGATGGACGGGTTCACAGAGGGCGAAGAAAACCTCAAGTATATCTATGACCTGGATCAGGCCGGAAAGCTGGGAATGTACTATGAGGCCTCATCGATTTTAGGTGAAGTGAAGGATCTGGAAGAGTCCATCGCCACCCTCAGATATTGGCAGGAGAAGTATACGACAGATCACATCAGATGCAATACCATCAAGTTTTTCATAGACGGCACCAATGAGATGGGCGACTGTCTGAGCACGGAACCGTTCCATAATGATCCGACGGGAACCAACTGCGGAGCGGCCTACGCCACGATGGAAGAAATCAGAGACGTTCTGGTCAGACTCAATCAGGAGAAGATAGACTTCCACGTTCATACCATATGCGACGGGGCTTTCAGGCTCATGTGCGACGCGGTAGAGGAAGCCCAAAAGATCTGCGGTGATGACTGGTGCATCAAGGTTTGTCTGGCTCACTGCGAGATCATACATCCTGATGATATCCATAGAGTCAGAGAACTGGGCATTTACATCGACTACTCCACCCACTGGGCAGGCGGATACTTCGGCGAAGGCGCCATCCCGTTCCTGGGACAGGAAAGGTGGAACACCATGCACGCCTTCCACAAGGTGATAGCCGACGGCGGCAAGGTAGGTTTCTCCAGCGATGTCTTCAGCTATCAGGAAGCGGTCAGAGCCAACCCTATGATCGGCATGCAGGTCGCCATGACCAGAGTTGACCCGTGGGTTCCGCTGGATCCGGAGAAATATCCGGGCAGCGTCAGGCCTCCTGTTGAGGCGAAGCTGTCGGTTGAGCAATTGATTCACGGATATACGGTAATTAATGCCGAAAGAATGCGACTTGATGATATAATGGGATCGATCGAAACAGGCAAGAGAGCAAATCTTGTGGTATTCGATGAGGATATATTCGAGTGCGCCCATAAGACTCCGGAGAAGTTCAGCCAGATCGCACCGTACTGCACATACTTCGAAGGCGAGGAAAGACACATCGTCAGTGAGCTGAAGGCGGACAAAAGATAACTACAGATAGGAATGGAATTAGATGAAGATAGCCTTTCATACGCTGGGCTGCAAGGTCAATCAATATGAGTCCGAAGCCATGGCGCAGATGTTTCGCAGCCGCGGACACGAGATCGTAAGCGAGAAAGATTTTGCCGATGTCTACGTGATCAACACCTGCACGGTGACGGCGGTGGCCGACAAGAAGTCGCGCCAGTATATTCGCCGGATGAAAAAAGTCAATCCTGACAGTCTGGTGGCGGTGACGGGATGTTACGCCCAGATCAGTCCTGAGGAAGTATCCGGGATCGACGGCGTGGATATCGTAACGGGAACGAATGAGAAGCATACGCTGATCGACTATGTTGAAAAGCGGTTTGAGGAGAGTTCCGCTTCTTCCGGAGGCGATACGCAGCCGCAGATGCTGGAGATGCACATGCATGCCTATGACGAACTGGGCGCCTTTGAGGACATGGGCATCGTCTCCAGCCGTGAGACCAGGACCAGAGCGTACATCAAGATACAGGAAGGCTGCAACCGATTCTGTTCGTATTGCGTGATACCTTATGCCAGAGGACCTGTCAGGAGCAGGCCTCTGGCTTCTATTGTTTCCGAAGCCAAGGCTTTGCTGGCGGAGGGATGCAAGGAGCTGGTGCTGACCGGCATCAACACCGCGCAGTACGATATGGAGGGAAGAAATCTCTATGGAGCTTCCGGCTCCGGCGGGGGAGATATATTCGGCGTAGAGAAGGTCATCGCCGCCATCAACGGGCTGGAAGGCGATTTCAGAATCAGGCTCAGCAGTCTGGAGCCTGCTGTGGTGAACGCGGAATATGTGAAGCGGCTCTTTCAGTACGACAAACTGTGCCATCACCTGCATATGTCCGCCCAGAGCGGAAGCGACAGGATCCTGAAAGCGATGAACAGGCCGTATGACCTTGATCAGTACTACGAGATGGTCAACACGCTGTTTGCCTTCGATGAATGCTACGGCGTTTCAACGGATATTATCGTGGGGTTTCCCGGGGAAAAGGAATCGGATTTCGAGGACAGCATGAAGCTGGTCCGGGAGTGCGGGTTCGTGAAGACCCACATCTTCAAGTACTCCAAGCGTCCGCTCACCAAGGCGGCGGAGATGAAGGATCAGGTATCGCCCCAGGTAAAAAACAGACGGAGCGATATGCTGGAGAAGGCCGCCGCAAAGGCTGCGGAAGGGTTTTTCGAAACGAATCTGGGGGCTAGCGCAGAAGGCAGGACCGAGAGGGTTTTGCTGGAGGAAATCGTGGAGAAACCGTCCGGAAGGTACCTCACCGGATTTACCGGAAACTATATTCGGGTATATATTGAAGCCGGGCAGGGGGCGGAGCTTTTGCTTGACACCTTCGCAGATGTACGTCTTACCGGAATTGTATATGACGGCATGAGCGCCGATATGGTATAATAGCTTCAGAAAGAGAAAGGAGCAGATCGATGAGTGATTGTTTATTCTGTAAGATCGTAGAGGGAGAGATCCCGTCCAATAAAGTATACGAAGACGATAAGATCCTGTGCTTCCACGATGTGGATCCGCAGGCGCCGGTACACGTGCTGATCATTCCGAAGAAGCACATCGCGTCCATGGATGACCTTGAAGGTGAGGATGCTGAGCTGATCAGCTACATCATGCTGAAGGTCAAGGATATCGCCGCGGAGCTGGGGCTTGATAACGGCTACAGACTGGTCAATAACTGCGGTGAAGACGGACTGCAGACGGTAAAACACCTGCATTTCCACCTCCTGGGAGGACGCAAGATGACATGGCCTCCAGGCTGATGTAAAAAACACTTGCGCAAGATGTGATTTGCATATATAATAACAACGTTGCAAGATGACCTTTGTCATAGAGACAAGGACCGTTTTCAAGACGAAATCAATAATAAATGTCAGGAGGTGAAACGGGAATGGCACAGGTAATCGTAAGAGAAAATGAAAGCTTAGAGAGCGCTCTGAAAAGATTTAAGAGATCATGCGCCAGAGACGGCGTCATGGCAGAAGTCAGAAAAAGAGAGCACTATGAAAAGCCAAGCGTAAAGAGAAAGAAGAAATCTGAGGCTGCTAGAAAAAAGGCTAAGAAATACTAAGCGAAAATAAGAAACTAAAACGGCGTCAGTTCTGATGCCGTTTTTTATTAACCGGTAGAGGAAGGAGAGACAACATGTCACTGAAAGAAAGACTGAATAACGATTTCAAAGAAGCGATGAAGGCGAAGGACAAGGTTCGTAAAGATACGATCAGTTTCGTCAGAGCGGCCATCAAGCAGGTAGAAGTGGACACCAGAGAAGAAGTGGACGATCAGGGCGTTGCCCAGATCCTGGCCAAGCAGGTCAAGATGAGAAAGGACGCTCTGGACGACTTCAAGGCCGGCGGCAGAGACGATATGGTACAGGAATATCTGGCTGAAATCGACGTGCTGATGGAGTACATGCCGCAGCAGCTGACGGACGATGAGATCATGAACATCGTTAAGGAAACAGCGGGAAGTCTCGGCATCGAAGAGGGCTCCGGCAAGGCGTCCATGGGCAAGCTTATGGGACCGGTCATGGGCAAGGTCAAAGGCCTGGCGGACGGCAACGACGTCAAGAACATCGTTCTGAAGTTCCTGGGATAAAGCGTGATCGATAAGGATGAATATTTGAAGGCATATGCGGCATTTGCTCATATGCCTTTTTTGTGTTCAAAGTGATTGCGATGATTATCCAATAGAGATAAAATGGATAGAGAATGGAAAACAAAATGATGAACGACTTCCTGCCTATAAACAGAAAAGATATGAAGCAGAGAGGATGGGAACAGGTGGACTTCGTGCTGGTCACGGGCGACGCCTACGTGGACCATCCTTCTTTTGGTACGGCCATCATCAGCCGACTGCTGGAATCCCGCGGATATAAAGTCGCTATCCTGGCCCAGCCGGACTGGAAGAGCCCTGATGATTTCAAACGGTTCGGCAGGCCGCGTCTGGGATTTCTCATCAACAGCGGAAACGTGGATTCCATGGTGAACAACTTCTCCGTGTTCAAACACCGAAGGAGACGGGACGTTTATTCCCCGGGCGGCAGGACGGGCAAGCGGCCGGACCGCGCGCTGATCGTCTACTGCAACCGCGCCCGGGAGGCGTACAGAGACGTTCCCATCATTATCGGAGGCCTTGAGGCCAGCCTCAGGCGTCTGGGGCATTACGACTACTGGGCCGATAAGGTGCGCCGGTCGGTGCTTTTGGATGCGAAGGCGGATCTGCTGATTTACGGCATGGGCGAAAGGGCAGTGATTGAGATCGCGGAAGCGCTGGATGCCGGCATATCCGCAGGGGACATCACCTGGATCAGGGGGACCTGCTGGCGCGCGGGCAAAACCGACGGAAGCGGCAGTTTCATCCCGGAAGCGGATGACATCATCCTGCCGGAATATGACGAGATCTGCGGAACCGATATGAAGGCAAAGGCCGCCTACGGCAAAAGCTTTGCCATGCAATATCGAAGCAATGATTCGGTGAACGGCAGGCGCATCATCGAGAAATACACAGATAGCTGCAGTGTGGTGCAGAATCCGCCCCAGCCGCCGCTGGAGGAGATGGAGCTGGATGACCTGTACGCGCTGCCATATATGAGGACGTATCATCCTTCCTACGAAAAAGACGGCGGAGTTCCCGCCATAGAAGAAGTCAAATTCAGCATCACGGCAAACCGCGGCTGCTTCGGGGGCTGCGCGTTTTGTGCCATTACATACCATCAGGGGCGTGAAGTCCGAAGCAGAAGCAAAAGCTCCGTGGTAGACGAAGCCCGCCTGATGACACGGGATCCCGCGTTCAAAGGCTACATCCATGATGTGGGCGGGCCTACGGCCAACTTCCATCATCCATCCTGCCAAAAACAACTGCAGCATGGAATGTGCGGCAGTAAAGACTGCCTGTTTCCGAAACCTTGCAGTCAGCTGGATACGGACCACAGCGATTACGTCGAGCTGCTGCGCGCAGTCAGGTCCGTCGAGGGAGTCAAGAAAGTGTTCGTGAGATCCGGCGTGCGGTATGACTATCTGCTGGCCGGATGGAAAGGCGGAGGCCACGGCGGCAGCGGCAAAGCGTTCTTCGAGGAGCTTTGCCGGCATCACGTCAGCGGTGTGCTGAAAGTGGCGCCGGAACACGTATCGGATCAGGTGCTGCGGCAGATGCACAAACCGCCGGTCAGCGTCTTCGACCGTTTCAGCAGTGAATACCGGAAGTTCAACCGCGAAGCGGGGCTGAAACAGTATATGATCCCGTATTTCATTTCGTCACATCCGGGAAGCACGCTGGAGGACGCCATTCAGCTGGCGCTGTACATGAAGGAGACAGGATTCGTTCCGGATCAGGTGCAGGACTTTTACCCGACCCCGGGCACCCTGGCCACCTGTGTCTACTATACCGAACACGACCCGTTCACGGGGAAGCCCGTTTATGTGGCCAAAGACATAAAAGAGAAAAAAATGCAGAGGGCGCTTCTGCATTTCCACAAAAAAGAAAACCGGCACCTGGTGGCCGAAGCCCTGCGGGAAGCGGGGCGGCCCGAGTTGATACCGGTATTACGCTGAACTGCTGTAATCAGGAACGCGCCTGACATCTACACCTCGTCGGTTCCTATGATATAATAGCACCAGCGAGATATTATGGAGAGGGATATGAAGATGATCGGTAAATTCAGAAATAAAGCAAAGCTTATACTCATCATGGCGCTGGCGGTGCTGATGGCCTTTGCCATGGTTTCCTGCGGGAAGGACAAGTCATCAGAACAGGATGCAACTGCGGCCGAATCGCAGGCATCAGCGGCTACGACCGAATCGGCTGCGCAGACCGAAACCGCCGCGATCGATGAGGACGGCGAATACTGGGACAGCGAAGACGTGGCGCTATACATCAATACCTACTGCCACCTGCCGGATAACTACGTCACGAAACGTGAGGCAGGCGACATGGGATGGCGGGGCGGAAACCCTGTTGAACAATGCGGCAAATCCATCGGCGGTGACAGGTTTTCAAACAGAGAGGGGCTTTTGCCGGAAGGGGAGACCTACTATGAGTGCGATGTGAACTATTCCGACAGCTCCAGAGGACCATGCCGGTTGGTGTTTACCGAGGAGGGCACGGTTTACTACACCGAGGACCACTACAGATCATTTGAGCAGTTGTACTAGCAAGCTGCAGCAGCGCGGAGGACAGATAAAATGTGCGAAGAATTAAAGACCATCGTGATAGATGAGATTGAATATGATGATAAAGAGAAACTGCTGGGATTTCTGGCGGAGCAGCTGGACTTCCCCGAGTATTTCGGCATGAATTACGACGCCTTCAGCGATTGCCTGGGAGATGTATTCACGCCGCTGAAACTGGTGTTTGTCAGCCATGGCGATGCCATAAGCGCAGAGCCGGTGAGAATCGTCCACGAGATCGCCAGCCAGATCGCGGAGGACAAAAGCAGCATGAGTGTTGAGGTTTATCCTGCCGGGACGCTTCAGGCAATCGACACCTGCAACGGGGACGATATGGGAGAATGCTATGAGTAAAGTATATGATGTTTTGAATGCCATAGAGAACGGCCGCGTGCTCTTCGAAGAAATCATGAACAGAGAGAGCAGCAGTCACTATGAGATCCAGGAGATCTACGGCGCTGACAGGAGCAAAGGCTTTCACGCAGATGCGGACGGGCCCGCCAATCTGCTGGCCTCCGGCGACAATCTGGAGTTCATGGAATACCTCATCAAAGAAAAAGGCATGGCGGGTAAGATCCAGCTGATCTACGTGGATCCGCCGTTTTTTACCAACAGCAAATATCAGGCATCGGTACGGCTGGAATCGTCCAAACTCGGCAAGTCGCCTGTGATCAAGACCGGCGCCTATGATGACAAATGGGAAGACAGCCTCGAACAGTATCTGAGCATGCTGGCGGTCAGATTTCACATGATGCGGGAGCTGCTCAGCGATACCGGATGTATCTGGGTGCATCTGGACTGGCACGGCTCGCACTACGTGAAGATGCTGCTGGACGAGATCTTTGGCGAAGGCAACTTCATCAATGAAATCGCCTGGACGTATAAATCGGGAGGCGCCAGCAAGAGAAGCTTTGCCAGAAAACACGACACGCTGCTGTTTTACAGCAAGACGAACAAATACAAGTTCAATATATTAAAAGAAAAGTCATATAACCGGCAGCTTAAACCATACCGGTTCAAGGGTGTGGAGGAATTTCAGAATGAGATCGGCTGGTTCACGCTGGTGAACATGAAGGATGTCTGGAACATCGATATGGTGGGCAGGACCTCCTCGGAGCGCACCGGCTACGCCACACAAAAGCCGGAGAAACTGATCAAGCGCATCATCAACGCCTGCAGCGATCCTGGAGATATCTGCGCGGACTTTTTCTCGGGTTCAGGAACCCTTGGCGCTGTCTGCAGTAAGGAAGACAGACCGTGGATCATGTGCGATGAAGGAAACGTGGCCACCGCAAGCCAGATTCTAAGGCTCAGCCGTGAAGCCGAAAACGACAGGGCCGGCAGGGATATGGCTTTTGCAGTCATGCGAAAAGCAGCGCAGACGGAAGATCCGGCCGGTTCCTATGATGATTCCTCGGTGATTTTCTCGGAGGAGCTGGGATGCCTCAGGGTCATCAACTACAAGCCGGATAAATTCCAGCTGAGCGAAAACGACGAGGAAATCGCCGCCAGGTATATCGGCGAAGACGGCACATCCGCCATCGACTTCTGGAGCGTGGATTTCGACTATGACGGCCGTGTCCACAGGTCAGATGAAATCGTGAGCAAAAAGGACTTCTGCGCCTTAAGAGAAGGGAACATCCATGTGACCGGATACGACGTATTTGGCAATAGATTTCAGTGGCAAAAGAAGGTATAATCTCAATATGGAAAAGATCTTATACAAGCAGGAAAATTACAAGACGGGCCAGTGGTCCGGCGGCACCACCAGGCAGATGGCGATCTACCCGGAAAATGCCGATTATATCAAGCGGGATTTCATCTGGCGTCTTAGCAGCGCGGACTCGAATCTGGAGGAATCGTCCTTTACGAAACTTCCGGATTTTGACCGGATCCTCATGGTTCTGGAGGGAAGCGTCGTGCTGGCCCACGGCGAAGAGAGAACGGTAGAATTGGGGCCGCTGCAGCAGGATGCATTTGATGGCGCCATCAAGACCAAGTGCTTCGGCAATCTGAAGCGCGACTACAACCTGATCATGCGCAAAGGCAGCAAGGGCAGGATGGAGCTTATAGAAGTCACAGGAGAAGGCCGCAGGGTGACGCTTACAGAGCGCCTGGGAACGGATGGAGACGGCCTGGGAGGAGAGTGCGCATCCCTGGGAATTTACTGTCTCGACGGATACACGGTGGTCTCCATAGACGGCACCACGGAGATGGTGAGAGAAGATCAGCAGCTTGTGATCAACTGCAAACTGGGTGAAATGCCGGAGCTTACCGTTATGGGCAGCGGCAAGTGCATCTTCACCGAAGTGATCTTCACCAGGCTGGAGAGCTTCGTTTCCGAGACAAGTACGGATGCAAAGGCTTCAAAAGGCGATTTTTCTACGGCGCTGAAGCTGTCCCTTGGCAACAACAAATGGAACAAGGTCATGAAACGGGCCAGCCGAAAGGGAGATCTGTACGATCCAATCCTGGAGAAGAAACTGAGATTTCTGGATAAATTCATGATCACCTTTATCATATGGGCTGTCGGCGTGACACTTTGCGCCTGCACGTTGTTTCTGGGACTCAGCACCGGAGGAGTGTTCGCTCTGATCGTCGCTTTCACGGCACTGCATTTATTTGTGATCCGGCCTCTCGTCTATATGGCCATACTGCCGAAGCCGATCAGCGCGCACATTAAGAGCCATACGGAGCTTAACGAATACGAAAAGAAACTGTATGACGAGCAGCTGGATTACGATCCTCATCAGGAGAAACTCATGCATAAGTACAGAGACAGATCCGGCGAAGAGTACAGCAGCAGGAGAGACTTCATCAGCAGACTGAACAAGTGACCGGCGGAGAAAAGGCGATATGGAACTGATAGCAACAGCGACCTTTGGCTTGGAAGCGGTAGTCCGCAGAGAGGTAGAGGCGCTCGGGTATAACATCATAAAAACAGAAGACGGCAAGGTGACATTCGAAGGGGATGAACGAGCCATCGTCAGAAGCAATTTGTGGCTTCGGAGCGCTGACAGGGTGCAGATCAAGATGGCTGAATTTCAGGCGAAGACCTTTGAAGAACTGTTTCAGCAGACAACCGCCATTTACTGGGAGCGATTCATCCCTCTGGATGGTAGGTTTACCGTAACATGTTCTACTGTCAAGTCGCAGCTTCACCATCCTCCATCGATACAGAGCATCGCCAAGAAGGCGATCGTGGAGAGAATGAAGCTGGCTTACGGCTTTGAACGGTTCAAGGAAACGGGCGCGGATCATACCGTCAAAGTCACGATCCTGAAGGACAGGGTGACGCTGACCATGGATACGACGGGAGCAGGCCTGCATAAGAGGGGCTACCGCGTATCCGATGTGGAGGCGCCGATTAAAGAGACCCTGGCGGCGGCGCTTGTGGAGCTGAGCTTTTGGAACAGAGACAGGGTGCTGGTGGATCCGTGCTGCGGCAGCGGGACCATACCCATCGAAGCGGCGCTCATCGCCGGCAACATCGCCCCGGGATTAAACAGAAAGTTCGTCTCGGAAGACTGGAAATTCATTGACAAAAGCCTTTGGAAGGAAGAGCGAAAGAACGCCTATGACGCCATCATCTCCGCGGATCAGTGTGAAGGCCGCATCATCGCCAGAGATATCGACAGCCGCGCGGTGAAAGCTGCCCGGGACAATATCGAGGAGGCGGGAGTAGGCGATTACATCCAGCTTTCGCGAGGCAATATCACGGAATTCAAGCCTTCTGACAGGCGGGGCGTGATCGTGACCAATCTGCCTTATGGCATGAGAATCGGATCCGAAGAGGAGATCCGAACGATATATAACGCGCTGAAACACATATGCGCCGCGGATCCCAGCTGGTCGGTGTTCGCCATTACTTCGGATAAGGAAATGGAGAAAGCCATGGGCCGCAGGGCCAACAGGAGAAGGAAACTATACAACGGGAATCTCGAAACCACGTACTACCAGTTCCACGGAGAAAAGATTTGAAACTATCGATAGATAAAGAAAAAACAGTACCGGTCTATCTGCAGATTTCAGAGCAGATCAAGCGGCAGATCTTCAAAGGCAGCCTCGGCGACGGATACGCGCTGCCTTCGGAGCGAAATCTGGCTGCTGAACTTGGCGTTCACCGGAATACGGTGACCAAGGCGTATCAGGATCTGAAGGCGGAGGGGCTGGTTTTTTCGTGTCAGGGCAAAGGCTACAGAGTATCTTACGTGGACAAGGACCAGGAGATATTTCAGAGCAAGCCGGTAAACTGGGAAGGACTGACCAAGGACGAGTACGCGGTCTTTGAGAATGAATTCGATAAAATCTACAGCAAAAGCTTTGACAGCGGGATCATCTCCTTCGGAGGAGGCGTTGCCGGCAGAGAAGTGTATCCGCCGGAGGAAGCCGCGGAGATATTTGAAAATATATTCAAGTCCGGCAGGGATAAAGCCTATTTCTATACGCCGTTTCAGGGAGATCCGGATCTCAGGAAGGAGATCTCCGAATTTCTGAAAACCAAAGGCATCAAAGCCGATCCCGGCTGCATTCAGATCTTCAGCGAAAACAACCAGTCTTTGGACTTCATTCTGAGCCTTTTGCTTAAACCCGGAGACCGGGTGCTCATGGAAGACAAGACCTCGCCGGACGTGTTCCGGTCATTCGAGCTGGCCGGGGCGGAGCTCATCGGCGTTCCCATGGATGAGGATGGCATGATATGCGACAATCTGGAAACGGTGATCGAAAAGGAGCGTCCTGCGTTTATCTGCGTGAGCGCCAGCTTCCACAATCCTACCGGAGCGGTGCTTCCCATCAGCCGCAGGAAAAAGCTTTTGGAACTTTCATATAAATACAGAATCCCCATCATCGAAGAGGATGAGGGGTCTGAGCTTTATTACGATGTGGAGCCGGTTCCGTCCATCAAATCCATGGATATCGGCAATAACGTAATCTATATGTATTCCTTCTCGCTGACGATGATGCCGGGCACAGGCATATCCTTCGTGGTAGCTGACAGGAATGTGATCCGAAGGTTCGGGGAAATGCTGTCGCTTCGCGTGGCGAGTACGGAATGGACGGCGCAGATGGTCACCGTGAATTACATGAGATCGGGGCTGTTCCACAAACACTTAGAGGATTTCCGGAAGAACTACAGACATAAGCGGGATCTGATGTGCGACGAGATCGACAAATTTGCTGACGAGTACGGACTGGAATACCGGCGGCCTGACGGAGGCGTTTATCTGTGGATCAAACTGCCGGCGGGACTAAGCGCGCGAAAGCTTTTGCATGAGACGCAGAATCTGGGAATGACCTTCATGCCGGGACATCTGTTCTATACGAAAAAGGCCCGGGGAAACGATCATATCCGGCTCAACTATTCCTATCCAACCGATAAAGAGATCGTCGAAGGCGTAAAAATACTGAAAAAAGCACTGGCACACGAAAAAAGCAAGTAACTGGCACTTGATTGCGTGTGCCTTTATTGTATAGTTTAACCGTATGATAAATCGATCACGATGTTAATTTGAAAGGAGATAAATACTATGGCTGTTAATTTGAAAGGAAGAAGTTTTCTCACACTGATGGATTTCACACCGGAAGAGATCAGATACATGCTGGATCTGGCTCACGACCTTAAGGCGAAAAAGAGAGCCGGTCTTCTGGGTGACACGATGAAGGGCAAGAACGTTGTACTGCTCTTTGAGAAGACTTCAACGAGAACAAGATGCGCATTCGAAACAGGTGCTATGGAAGAAGGCGCTAACGTTACTTTCCTCGACAGCAAGTCCTCACAGATGGGTAAGAAGGAATCACTGGAAGACACTGCAAAAGTACTGGGCAGATTCTATGACGGTATTGAATATAGAGGTTATGATCAGAAGGTCGTTGAAGACCTGGCTAAGTATGCCGGCGTTCCTGTATGGAACGGTCTGACTGACGTAGACCACCCGACTCAGATCCTGGCTGACATGCTCACCATCGAAGAGCACGTTGCAAAGCCGTTGAGAGAGGTCAAGGTCGTATTCGTAGGCGACGTTAGAAACAACATGGCTTACGCATGGATGTACGGATGCGCTAAGATGGGAATGCACTTCGTAGCCTATGGTCCGCAGGAACTGTGCGATCAGGTTGACGCTGACGTAGTAGCAAGAGCCAGAGCAGTTGCTGAAGAAACAGGCGCTGTGATCGAAGTAAGCTCAGAAATCGAAGCCATCAAGGGCGCTGATGTTCTCTACACTGACATCTGGGCATCAATGGGCGAAGAAGACCAGATCCCTGAAAGAGTCAGAATGCTGACTCCTTACAGAGTAACTGAGGAAATGCTGGCTGCAACAGGAAATGACAACGTTATCTTCCTCCACTGCCTGCCTTCATTCCACGACTTCGAAACGACAATGGCCAAGACACAGATGGAACTGGGTTACGACATCCGCGAGGTCACTGACGAAGTATTCAGAAGCAGACATTCAAAGGTATTTGACGAAGCAGAAAACAGAATGCACACGATCAAGGCTGTAATGGTAGCAACTATCGGCAGATAAGCAGTCTTTAGAGATAATTCAGGAGGTAGAATATGATACCTGGAATCCACAACTATTCGGAAATAGGAAAACTGAACAAAGTTCTGCTTCACAGACCCGGCCTGGAACTGGAAGCGCTGACGCCTTCAACCATGGAGAGACTTCTCTTCGATGACATCCCATATCTGAAGGTCGCTCAGGAAGAACATGACAGATTCGCGGAAGTACTGAGAGAGAACGGCGTAGAAGTAGTTTACTACGTAGAGGAGACTGCAAAGGCTCTGTCAACGCCGCAGCTCCAGCAGCAGCTGGTCGAAGACTTCCTCGATCTTTCCCTGATCACGTCAACCGGCATGAGAGAGAGCCTCATTTCATATCTGATGACATTCAGTCCTAAAGATATGGTGGCCAAGCTGATCGCCGGCATCAAAAAGAACGAAGTTCCGTCAGATGAAGTACACTCCCTTATGGACCTGATCCATGACGATTATCCGTACATCTCAGATCCAATGCCGAACCTGTACTTCACCAGAGACCCGGGCGCATGTCTGGGAGACGGCATCAATATCCACCACATGCATACGCAGGAGAGAAGGAGAGAGTCCCTGCTGCTGAAGTACACTTATTTGTACAACAGAGACTTTGCGACGGAAGACAACAAGCAGTGGTACGATCTGGCTGACGATTACTCCATCGAAGGCGGCGACGTACTGGTACTCTCCAAGGACATGGTAGCGGTTGGTCTCTCACAGAGAACCACCATCGCGGGAATCGAGTGCCTGGCAAAGAACCTTCTGGCGAATTCAACCTTCAAGAAGGTGCTGGTATTCGATATTCCTAAGACCAGAGCGTTCATGCACCTCGATACGGTATTCACGATGGTCGACTACGACAAGTTCACGATCCATCCTGAGATCGAAGGTCCTCTGGGCGTTTACGAGATCACTATGGGAGCCGGCGGCGAGCTGAAGTTCAATGCCATGAAGGACGAACTCCAGAACATACTGGCTCTGGAACTGGGACTTCCTGCTGTAGAGCTCATCAGATGCGGCGGCGGCGAACTGCTGGCTGCGCAGAGAGAGCAGTGGAACGACGGATCCAACACGCTCTGTATCGCTCCGGGAACAGTCGTTACGTACGAGAGAAACTACGTATCTAACGAGCTTCTGGACAGAAAGGGCATCAAAGTCCTGTCCATTCCAAGCGCTGAGCTGTCAAGAGGAAGAGGCGGCCCTAGATGCATGAGCTGTCCGGTCAACAGAGAAGATTTATAAGGAGAATATAGATGTCAGATAGAAAAGAAAAAATCGTAATCGCGCTGGGCGGCAACGCGCTGCAGTCAGGCAAAGGCCCTGCAACCGCAGAAGCTCAGCTGGAAGTAGTCAAAAAGACTTGTGAACATGTTGCTGAGATCAGCAATATGGGATATGAGATCGCTGTTGTCCATGGAAACGGTCCGCAGGTTGGACGTATCGTCATGGCCAGTGAAGCGGCAAAGGACGTTACGCCGTCAATGCCTTTTGATGTATGCGGAGCTATGTCACAGGGATACATCGGATACCACATCCAGCAGTGCCTGCTGTACGCTCTGAACAAGCAGAACAGACACATCCCTGTAGTTACTGTTGCGACGCAGATGATCGTTGATGAGAACGACCCTGCGTTCCAGACTCCGACAAAGCCAATCGGACCTTTCTATTCTGAAGAAGAAGCAAAGGCTCTCGAGGCTGAAAAGGGCTGGGTCATGAAGGAAGACGCCGGCAGAGGATGGAGAAGAGTAGTCGCTTCACCAAAGCCGTTGAGAATCGTTGAAATCGAAGCGGTAAGACAGCTTTGGGACAGAACGATCGTTATCACATGCGGAGGCGGCGGCATCCCTGTACTGGAAAAGATGGACGGACATCTGGAAGGTGTTGCGGCCGTTATCGATAAGGACTTCGCTGCGGAGCTTTTGGCTGAGCAGGTAGAGGCTGACTATCTCATGATCCTCACAGAAGTAGAAAAGGTAGCTGTCAACTTCAATAAGCCTGATCAGAAGGATCTGGATCATTTGACACTGATCGAGGCTGCCAAATACATCGAAGAGGGTCAGTTCCCTGCAGGAAGCATGCTTCCTAAGGTTGAGGCAGCGATGAAGTTCGTCAGAATGTATCCTAACAAGAAGGCGATCATCACTTCTCTGGACAAAGCTGTAGAAGCTCTCAATGGTGAAACTGGAACTGTGATCACATTCAACTAAAAGAGGTGATAATATGAAACAGACTGCGAAAGAGTTTATGTCGTCTATCGGTGTAGACCACATGCTCTATAACGAGGAAGTCATCGCGAGCAGAGCGCATGCCCGCATGCTGAAGCAAAACAAGCTTATCTCAGCAGAAGAGTGTGACATGATGCTCGAAGGCCTTGATAAGGTTCTGGCTGATATCGAAAGCGGCAATGTTGAGTTCAAGATCGAATACAGCGATATACACGGTTGCGTTGAGCAGCTTTTGGAAGACAAGATCGGACCTGTTGCCAGGAAGTTAAACTGGGCAAGAAGCGTCAACGATCAGGTCATCCTCGACTCCAGACTGTTCCTGAGAAAGCAGAACGAATCCATTATGGGTTCACTTCGCGAACTGATGGACACGCTGGAAAATATCGCCAAGGATCACGTGAACACCATCATGCCGGGATACTCTCATCTGCAGAGAGCGCAGCCGGTAACACTGGCTTACCATATGCTGGCTTATTATCAGATGTTCAAACGCGACCTGAAGAGATTCGAAAACTGTATGGAATGCATCAATTTGATGCCTCCTGATGTCGGCGCTCTGGCAGGTACCATATTTGAAACTGACAGGAAGAAGATGATGAAAGAACTGGGATTCGATTCAATTCTTCCGAACGCTATGGACGCTACTGCTGACAGAGACTTCAGTATGGAGTTCATCAATGACTGCTCCATCACGATGATGCATCTGTCCAGATTCTGCGAAGACCTGATTCTGTGGAGCTCCGTTGAATTCGGCTTCATCGAGATCGACGATGAATTCACCACAGGCAGCAGGGTTCTGCCGCAGAAAAAGAACCTGGATGTGGCCGAGCTGATCAGAGGCAAGACCGGAAGAGTATACGGCGATATGATCAATCTACTGACGATCTTCAAGGGCCTGCCGATGTCATACAACAGAGACATGCAGGAAGACAAGGTTGCTGTTCTGGATGCTGCCCACACAGTAGAAGCCTGCCTGACACTCTTCGTTGAAATGATCAAGACCATGAAGATCAACAGAGGTCAGATGCAGAGAGCCGCCAAGTACGGTTATATGAACGCGACAGAGCTGGCGGAATATCTGCTGGAAAAGGGTATCGAACAGGAAAAGGTCGGCGAGATCATCAGCAAGGTCGTCATGTACGCCATCAACAACGGCAAACCGATCGAAGAACTGTGGCTGGATGACCTGAAACAATTCACACAGGTATTCGACAGCGACGTATATGACAAAGTGGCAATTCGAAACGTCATCGAATCCAAAAAATCCCACGGCTCAACTTCATTCGAAGAAGTCGAAAAACAGCTGAAGGATATCGCCAAGAATAAATAATCTGAATTACTTAAATGTGCACTAGTCAACGTTTTTTAGACACATAATCACAATAAATGAGCCATTAAAA
>JAUMVD010000054.1 GCA_030530285.1 Bacillota bacterium
ATTATCGAATAATCCGAACAATTAACCGAACGGAAATAAAAAATGTGTCAATGGGGACTTCCCATTGACACTTTTTTTATGTCCATACGGTTCGCGCCCTTGACACAGTATTTACAAGAAATGGAAATTATGCTAAAATAATTACGTATGCAATAGAAGATTTTGACTTGGGGAAAGACGGGAAAATGAAAGAAAAATATATAGCTGACCTGCAGACAAACGAAGATATAACGGAATATTATATGGTCAAGAGCTCCATGCTCAAGGTGGGTTCAAACAGGAAAACGTACCTCGACCTGCTCCTGTGCGACAAGACAGGAGAAATCAGCGGCAAGAAGTGGGACATCGCCGACGAAGAGATCGCGGGGATCAAACGAATCAAAGAAGGATCCGTGATCAAGGTCCGCGCCATGGTTACCGAATGGAACGGAACCAAGCAGCTCAGAGTCATGAGGATCAGGATGACGAGCGCGGAGGACGCCATTGAGATGTCCGACTATATCAAGGCTGCGCCGGAGGATCCGCAGGAGATGTTCGATTTCATCCGGGGCAAGGCCGAAGCCTTTGCAGATGAGGAGTTCAGACAGCTCTGCCTGAACGTGCTGGACAGAAACAGAGAAAAGCTGCTCTACTATCCGGCTGCCTCGAAGAACCACCACGCGGAGCTGGCGGGGCTTTTGTATCACATGAAGAGAATGCTCATGACCGGAGAGAAGGTCTGTGAGGTATACACGAACCTGGACAGAGAACTGCTCATGACGGGGGTCATCATCCACGATATGGAGAAGCTCACCGAGATCGAATCCAATGACCAGGGAATCTCCCCGGGATACTCCTTTGAAGGCAAAATGCTGGGGCATCTGGTGCTGGGCGTGCGCGAACTCGACAAGCTGGCAGGTGAGATTGGCATGGACAGAGAAAAGGCGGTCATGCTGGAGCACATGGCCCTGTCACATCACTATGAACCGGAGTTCGGCAGCCCGAAGAGACCGCTGTTTCCGGAGGCGGAGATGCTTCACTATCTGGATATGATCGACGCTAAAATGTTCGATATGGAGGAAGCCATCGAGAAGACAGAACCGGGTAATTTCAGTGAGAGAGTCTGGACACTGGATAACCGTACGATATATAGAAGGAAAGAGAAATAATGGCCAAAAAATCAAAAGAAGTAACAACGATATTGAATAAAGTCTCATCAGCAGGCTATGACATCTACTGCGCGGGAGAATGCGTGGCGGCCACGGAGCTGGGAGGAAGTCCGCTGGACTGGGATATGTATACCACATGTCCGCAGGACAAGATCAGGGAGATGTTCCCGGAAGGCGAGGCCATCGGCAAGAGAACCACGAGACTGGATTACAGTACATTTATCGAGTCAAATGACCTCCAGAACATCGCCGACCATTACGACGGCATCATCGCCGATATCGTGACGCTGGAAGGCAGCATGGAGGAGCAGCTCAGAATATATGACTTCACCTGCGAAGCCATCGCGGATCATCCAAGCAGGGCAGCCATCGATCCTTACGGCGGGCTGTCAGATATCAAGAGAAGGCTTTTGCAGCCCGTAGGGGACGCGAATGACAAGTTCAAAGCCAAGCCCATACTGATGCTCAAAGCACTCAGATATGTCGGGCTCTACGGCTTCGACCTCAGTAGAGATTTGTACAACGCCATCAAGGCAAACAGCGACAGGCTGGAGTTTGCCGATAAGGAAGAAATTCTGTACGAATTCTCCACCGCCATCAACGGAAACCATGCCGGCAAGTATCTGAAGATGATTAAAGGCTTGGGGCTCCTTAAGATTCTGGTGGGCGAGGAAGGTCTGGTTTCAGACCACCGTTCCAAGAACGACTACGACATCCTGTGCGAAAATATCGACAGGATCAAACATATCACCCTGAGACGCCTGGGGCTCTTTTATCTGTGTTTCGAGAAGCATTACGAGAAGGCGGTCACCTATCTGCCGCACGACGAGCTGGATCAGGAATACCTGCTGGAGGCCAAGCGTGAACTGCCGAAGCTTCACTTCGCGGGAGATGACAAGGCCCTGAAGAAGTTCATCTGCAGGCACGGATGGGATAAGTACAACTACTTCGACAAGCTGTCAAAGGCGCAGGTCATCGTTTACGGCTACAGCAATCAGAGGGTGACCGGGCGCGATGCGATCCTTAAGGAGATTCTGGCCCAGCATCAGCCGATCTTTGTGGAAGATCTTAAGATCGACGCTGATGATATCATCGAGGCCGGCATCACCAATGACAGGAAACGCGCGGAAGAGCTTTTGATGATGCTGACGGACATCGTCCACACGAAGGTTCAGAACAATGACAGAGACATACTCCTGAAGCACGCCAGGATATTCAACAAGAGCAAGCTCAGGGCGGCCTTCAGAGATGTTTCCTGGTTGAGATAATCATATGACTGAAATGCTGGAAGAATACGAAGGCGTGATTGCCGACATTATTTTTCATAACAATGAGAACGGCTACACAGTAGCCGTTTTTGAAACGGATACGGCGGCGTTCACAGCGGTCGGGAATTTGCCTGCCGCGGCTCCGGGCAAAAGCTACAGGCTCCGGGGGCAGTTCATCGATAATCCCAGATACGGCGAGCAGTTTTCGATTCAGGGTTTCGAGGAAATCATGCCATCCACGAAGGAAGGCATCAGGGAGTTTCTGTCATCCGGCATCCTCAAAGGCATCGGACGCAAGACAGCCGCGGCGATGGTCGCGGCCTTTGGGGAAGAGACCTTTGATGTGATCGAAAACGAACCTGAGCGGCTGACGGAAGTGTCAGGAATCGGGGCGAAGACGGCGGCAAAGATCGCGGAAGCTTTTGCTCAGCACAGAGAATTCGCGCGCGTCACGATGTCGCTTCAGCAGTATGGCATCAGCGCCGCCCAGACCATGAAACTGTACAGCGTTTACGGAGCGGATACGGTGGAAGTCGTCATGGAGAATCCGTATACGCTGGTGGATGACGTGTTCGGCATCGGATTCAAGAAAGCCGACCGGATCGCGGAAAAAATCGGCATCGCCAGAGATGACGATTACAGAATACAGAGCGGCATCAAATTCACCCTGGGCTGGTTCGCAGGGGAAGGCAACACGTATCTGCCGGAAGAGGAGCTTTGCGAAAAAGCGGCGGAGCTTTTGGAACTGTCCAGAGAACTCATCAGCAACAACGTCGAAATCATGGCGTTTCAGGGCGATGTGCACATCGATCTGATCAACGGCCAGCGGGTGGTGTACCTGATGGGATTTTACGTTGCGGAGCAGAATGTATGCAAGTGTCTGCGGCAGTTGAACAACGCTTCCCTCAAACCGATCGATGGCAGGATCGAGAGTCTCATCGGCAAAACCGAAAGCGCGACCGGCATCGAGCTGAGCCGGCAGCAAAAGGCTGCCGTGACCAACAGTCTGAATATGGGAGTGTCCATCATCACAGGCGGCCCGGGTACCGGTAAGACCACGATCATCAATACGATCATCAACGTGCTGCAGAGCAGCGGCCTCAGCACAGCCATTGCGGCGCCTACCGGCCGCGCGGCCAAGAGAATCACGGAGACCAGCAGGTATCCCGCGTCAACGATACACAGGCTTTTGGAATATTCTTTCTTCGAAAACGGCGGCGAGTTCGGCAGAAATTCCGAAAATCCGCTGGAATACGAGGCGGTGATCATCGATGAGGCGTCCATGATCGATCTGCTGCTCATGAACAGTCTTCTCAGCGCCATCAGGCCGGGAACCAGGCTCATCATCGTGGGAGATGACGACCAGCTGCCGTCGGTGGGGGCAGGAAATGTCCTCAGAGATATGATTGCCAGCGAATATATTTTCTGCACCAGATTGACGGAAATATTCCGTCAGGCCAGGGAGAGCATGATCGTCGTCAACGCGCACAGGATCAATCACGGCGAATATCCGGACTGCAACGCCAAGGGAAAGGATTTTTTCCTGCTGCGCAGAAAAAGCGAGAAAGAAATGCTGGATACCATCAAAGAGCTTTGCATCAAGAGGCTGCCGGAGTACTACGGCGATCTGGTGGAAGGGGGCATCAGACCCGCCAGAGACATCCAGGTGCTGACGCCGGTGCGCAAAGGCACGCTGGGCTGCATCAATCTGAATCAGGTGCTGCAGGAGGTCATGAACCCGGCAACCGGCGAAAACGGGGAGCCGAAGCCGGAGAAAAAACACGGTGACCGGATCTTTCGCGTCGGCGATAAGGTCATGCAGATCAGAAATAATTATGAGCTGAAATGGAAGAATCACGATGACTTCTCCGATGGTGAAGGCGTGTTCAACGGCGATATAGGAAATGTGGTGGATATCGATACGGAATATAACGAAATGACCGTGGTGTTTGATGATGTCCGCTACGTGACCTATAACTTCAATCAGCTGGATGAACTGGAGCTGGCGTACGCCATTACCGTTCATAAGAGTCAGGGCAGTGAGTTTCCTATAGTGGTGATGCCGGTAAGCTGGTTTCCTCCGATACTGGCCACCAGGAATCTGCTGTACACAGGGGTAACAAGGGGCAAACAGATCGTGGTGCTTGTGGGATCCGAAGATAAGCTGAGAGCGATGGTGGACAACAACCGGATCAAGCACAGGTATTCGGGACTGGATGAGAGATTAAAGAAGTTTTTTGGGTTTGATGATTGATTTTATTTTTCCTTCAAATATTTATTGCCTCGTGTGCGGGGCGTTGATCGACAGCAGCAGGCCGTACAGCCTTTGCGATGACTGCGTCCAGAAGATCCACTGGATCAACGGCGTCAGGACCTGCGCAAAATGCGGCAAGGCTCTGCCGGAGACATATCTGGGCGAGCTGTGTTATGATTGTATGCGGAGCGACCATTATTTCCAAAAGGGATTCAGCTGCATGACCTACGGGCTTCATGAGCGGGAGATGATGATGGACCTTAAGTACAACGGGCACAGCTATGTCGCGGGCAAAATGGGCGATGTCATGTTTGACAGGATGATGCCGGAGCTTGAACATCTGGGGATCGATATCGTCATACCGGTGCCGGTAGGACGGGACAGGCTCAGGAAGCGAGGGTACAATCAGGCGGAACTGATGGCGAGAGCCTTTGTGCATGACTGGCGGAAATATTGCCGCAGCCACGAATTTCCGGAGGCGCCGCAGCTCGGGCACAAGGTCCTTTACAGGACGCGCGATACGGTAATGCTCAGGAGTCTCAGCCCGGAGGAGAGGAAGCTGGTGATGGACGGAGCCTTTGCGGTAAAACCATCCGAAGCCGCGAAAATTCAGGGCAAGAACGTATTGCTTATAGACGATATATATACCACTGGCGCGACAGCCGACTCCTGCAGCAAAGAACTGCTGCAGGCAGGCGCGGCAAAGGTCTACAACCTCAATCTCGCCAGCGGCGGAAATAGGAAATAGTGCTGTTTGCATAGGGCCAGTGCTGTTTGCATATGACTCAGGTCTGTGGTTGAAAGGCCATGCCAGCTGCGGGCAAAAGGTCCCACGTAAACCGGTGAAGAGAGAGTAACCGGCGATCATGGCGCAGTTTAGAAGTAAGTCCTCGGGAAAATCCCGGTCAAGGCAAGTGTGGGGGCAAAAACCAGGTCAGCTGAGTCATATGCAGGCAGCGCTTTTTTAGTGCCCGGAACACTCACGACCTTCGTGTGAAAAAAGTGTGTCAGAGAGAACCGTCCCCCTTTGACACATTGACCGTGGTGCTTTAGTATGCTAAAATATATAAAAGTCCATAAAGGAGGTCATTAATTATGAAGACGATTATTACTGGCAAAAATTACACTCCAAGCGACAAGCTGAAGGAAACGATCGAGAAGAAGTTTGCGAAGCTTGACAAGTACTTTTCGGACGACATCACCGGAAACATAATGACCATTAAAGAGAAAGGCGGGTATAAGGTCGAAGCAACGATAAACACAAAGGGGAATATTTTCAGAGCAGAGACCAGGGCTAGCGATCCATACGACTGCGTTGACAGATGTGTTGAAAAACTGTCCAACCAGATGAGCAAATTCAAGAAGAAACTTCAGAAGAAGTATAAGGGTCAGAAAGATTTCGGATTCGAGGCACTGCCGGAATTCGACAATTCGCCGGAAGAAATCAATGTGGTCAAGGTCAAGAAATTCCAGCTGACACCGATGTCTCAGGACGAGGCCATCATGCAGATGGAACTGCTGAACCACAATTTCTTCGTATATCTGAATATGGAAACAGATTCCGTAAACGTTGTTTATAAGAGAAGTGATGGCAACTACGGCGTACTGGAAACTACATATTAAGAAGGCACAGACATGCCGCATCAGAGTAAAATCTGATGCGGCTTTTTTTCTTTTCCCAGAATCGAGTTCGAGTTTTGCAGTATTTGGCTTTAGCTTAATAATACTACAAAATATATGGGCGTTTTTTGCAGTTTAAAATGGGAACGATGACAAAACTGCAAAACATCTTATTTTTAAGATGCATTTCGGGCGGTTTTATAGGGCGTTTTGTAGTTTTTAGAAATCTTGGGCATAAACAACAACGGCTGGAAATAATTGGAAGCCAACTAAAGCGTCTATGAGCCAACTAAAGCGTCTTGCAGCCATCTACTCGCAAACGCGATCCGGCCATGCGGTTTTCTCTTTTTTGTATTTAAGACAGGCGGGGTTATATGCTATAATATATATGTATTTTTGTGCTTTGAGACGGGGAAATTACGAATGCAGGACTTTCATGAGTTCATAGAAACAGTTTTTACAGGGTTTAGTATTACAGATGCGTTAGATATTCTAATCGTAGCTTTTGTGATATATAAAATCATGGGATTTATATTCGAAACCAGGGCGGAGCAGATATTTAAGGGAATTCTGCTGCTCGTACTGGCTACGATTTTATCCAATATTTTTGGTCTGCATACCCTCAACTGGATGTGCAGAGGCGCGGTAACTCTGGGCGCGGTGGCCGTTTTGATCGTATTCCAGCCGGAGCTCAGGAGGGCGCTGGAGATCATGGGACGAGGCAAACTGGTCAGAGGCTCGATCACACAAATACAAAAAGACGAGAGCAAAGAAGCCATCAGAGCCATCGTGAACGCTGTGAAATCCTTCAGCCGTGACAAGGTAGGCGCGCTCATCGTATTCGAACGTGATACGGTCCTGGAGGACATATCCGAAACGGGAACCATTCTCAACGCGAAAATATCCGAGCAGCTGCTGGGCAACCTGTTCTATGAGGGATCGCCGCTCCACGACGGGGCCGTCATCATCAGTGAACAGGTGATTTACGCCGCAGGCTGCGTGCTTCCGCTGAGCAAACGCCAGGACATCAGCAAAAGCCTCGGTACCCGTCACCGGGCAGGGTTAGGAATTACCGAGAATTCAGACGCATTGGTCATCATCGTTTCAGAAGAAACGGGCATCATCAGTTTGGCGGAGGACGGCAAGCTGGAGAGATTTTTGGATGCCAAGACCATCGAGAAAAAACTTCTCGACCTGTACATCAATGAGGATCATATCGTAAGCAGAATCGGAACACTGTTCGGCAAGGGCAAAATCTTCTCCAAGTTCCGAAACGATGACGATGTAAATAAGAAGGTATACGGCGAGCACGGTTACAGCGGCAAAGCAGAGGAAGATATCAGCGAGACGCTGGCAGAAGACATGACGAAGAGCGCCAACGAGGCGGAAGAAGCGAAGGAGAGGGAAGAAAATGTTTAGAAACAAAAAAGTACTCATGATTCTCTCCCTGTTGATCGCCATCGGGCTTTGGATCTTTGTCATGGATCACGTGAACCCGCAGACTACCATCTCCATCACGGATATCAATATCGAGATGAAGGGGACGGGAAGTCTGGATGATATAGGATTGAAGGCGGAAATCGTCAAACCTAAGACGGTGAACGTCACGATCAAAGGCAAGAGATCGGAAGTCAACATGGCCAAGAAAAAGGGCGTCGTAGCTTACATCGATGTGTCCACCTGCGATTACGGCATGAACGAGACCGATATAGAAATAGACATACCGAGAGGTGTGAGCGGCGTAACAGTGGACAGCATTTCACAGGAAACAGCCAAATTCCGTGTCAAATAGCCATGAGCGGCAAAAGATGAGAGGGAGTAAACAGAACATGAAATCAGACATTCGAGACATCAAACTTGCGCCTTACGGGCATACGAAAATAGAGTGGGTAAAGAACAACATGCCGCTGCTTCGCGGACTGGAACAGGAATTCATCGAGACAAAGCCTTTTGAAGGGGTGAGAATCAGCCTGTCGATCCATTTGGAACCGAAGACGGCTTACCTCAGCAAAGTTCTGGCTGCCGGCGGGGCCGAGATGTCTATTACAGGCAGCAACAGCCTCAGCACGCAGGACGATGTCTGCGCGGCGCTGGTGGATGACGGACTGAAGGTATTCGCGTATCACGGGGCGACCGAGGAAGAATACGCCAGACATATTGAGATGTGTCTCGAACATAAACCCAACATCATCATCGACGATGGAGGCGATCTAGTGGGGCTGATCCACGAAAAGAGACCTGATCTGGGTGAATTCTGCTGGGGCGGCTGCGAGGAAACCACGACAGGCGTCATCAGGCTCAAGGCCATGGAACGGGATGGCGTGCTGAAGTTCCCTATGGTCGCCGTAAACGACGCCGACTGCAAGCATCTGTTCGATAACAGATATGGCACCGGCCAGTCCGTATGGGACAGCATCATGAGAAACACCAATCTGATCGTAGCGTCTAAGACCGTCGTTGTCGTAGGCTATGGATGGTGCAGCAAAGGCATCGCCATGAGAGCCTCCGCATTAGGAGCGAGAGTCATCGTCACGGAAATCGATCCGGTAAAAGCCATGGAAGCTAAAATGGACGGCTACGATGTCATGAAGATGGAAAAAGCGGCGCCGCTGGGCGACATTTTTGTAACGGCAACCGGCTGTAAGCACACCATAACGGTAGAACACATGCGTACCATGAAGGATCGGGCGATCCTCGCCAACGCAGGTCACTTTAACGTGGAAATCGATATGGCAGGCCTGGAAGAGGCGGCGACATCAAGCTATGAGACGAGAAAAAATATCACGGGATATGTGCTCCCTGTAGATCCGGACAAGCCGGAAGGCGAGTGCAAACTCATCAATGTCATTGGCGAGGGCAAACTGGCCAACATCGCGGCAGGAGACGGGCATCCCGCTGAAATCATGGACTTGAGCTTCGCGGTTCAGGCCATGAGCGCTATGTATATCAAGGAACATGCGGGGAAACTGCCGAACGCAGTAATCGATGTATCCGCAGAGATAGATGACGTCATTGCCAGGAGGAGACTGGATGCCTGGGGCATCGAGATAGACAGCCTCACTCCTGACCAGGAATCTTATCTGAACAGCTGGCAGCTGTAAATCAGCCGCACAGCCGCAGCGATAGGCAGCTTTAGATCAGCTGACTGATTCTGTCACGCACGCGATCCTCACCGAGAATCTGCTGAATTGACCAAACATCCGGAGACTGGCTGCGTCCCATGACGGCGATACGGATCACCGTTGAGACATGGGCGACACTGCCTTTGTATTCTTCCGGGTGTTTTTTATAATCTTTTGGCTTCACCGCGTAGCCAAGGTCTGCGGTGATGGTCCTGATCTTCTCGAACCACTGTGACTGGTCATCACTGTGATCATAGGTATCCAGATACCGTTTCAGTATTTCTTTGGCGTCCTCATCGCTTACCTGCTCAGGGATGCGCTCTTCGATGGTGAAATAGTCATCATAGAAATAACTGATGAAATCAAAGATCTGTCTGGCGTAAATCAGGTCCTTACGCGGCTTGTTGTCGTGTCTGCCCAGATCCAGTATTTTGCTGAGATAGTCCTTATCTTCAAGCAAAGGCGCCGCCTGCGGCTTGAATTCCGCGGCCCACTGATACATGAAATCCGCAAGCTCTTCAGCCGGAATGCCCAGCAGAACGTCCTTGCTGATATCCTGCAGTTTGTTCAGGTCGAACAGGGCGCCGGCGCTGCTCATTTTCTCCGTAGTAAATGCAAAAGCATCGATATCCGCTTCCGGATTGGCGGCTCTCCACTCTTCGTAGTTTGAATTCAGTATGGTAAGCAGGTATTCCTTCACAGCCTGCGGGTGATAGCCTTCTTTCCTGTAAAAATCAAGGCTCAGTTCAGGGTCTTTGCGCTTGGAAAGCTTTCTCTTATTTCCGGTCTCCTCGTCGATCTTCATCAGCACTGCGGTGTGGCAGTAGATCGGAATATCGAATCCCAGTTTCTCGAACAATTCCACGTGGATCGGCAGGGACATGAGCCATTCTTCTCCCCTGACCACGTGGGTCGTGCGCATGAGGTGGTCGTCAATGACGTGGGCGAAATGATACGTCGGGATGCCGTTTGCCTTTAATATGACGATATCCTGATCATTCGCCGGCATGGCGACGCGCCCGCGGATCCCGTCCTGTATGACGATATAAGTCACGCCGTCGTGATCTTCATAGGCGATTTTGTCCGAAGTGCTGGCCTCCTTCGTGCTGCTGGATTTCAAACGGATCACGTAGGAGAGACCGGATTCGATATTGGACTGAATTTCTTCATATGTCAGGCTGCGGCTCTTCTCGGCGTACTTGCCGTAGATGCCGGTGGTTTCTTTATTGGCTTCCTGTTCCTGTCTGATGGCGCTGAGTTCATCCTCTGTGAGGAAGCATGGATAAGCCTGGCCTTTTTTGATCATGTCTTTGACAAAGGCCTGATAAATCGGACCGCGGTCAGACTGGAAATAAGGACCGTAGTCTCCGGTGCCTTTGCCCTCGCAGTCGGCGCCTTCGTCGAATTTGATATCAAAGAAACCCAGAGACCTGATCACCGTCTCCACAGCGCCCTCTACGTATCGCTTGTCGTCGGTATCTTCGATTCTCAGATAGAACGTGCCCGGCGTGCCGTCAGAGGCTTTGCTCTGATGTGCCAGACGCTCGTCTACAAAGGCTCCGTACAGATTGCCCAGATGGATGAATCCCGTAGGACTCGGCCCCAGACGCGTGATGATGGCCCCGTCGGAAGCGCCGTGGCGCGGCGGGTAAATGGCCTCGTAATCGGCAGGGGTCTTATCTATTTCAGGAAATAACAGTTCAGCTAATTTATCGTAGTCCATATCTTGATTCCTTTCGTTTTTTCGTGTCAGACTCGCCATCATTATATCACAGTGAGGATTGAATAGGGGAGCGAATTCTGATATCATTTTAGTATGAAATACTTCCTTCAGGAGATCGCCGAAGACGGCCAAAAACTGAATAAAAACGGCAAGGTGCGAAGAGATTTCGAAGCGGTGCTGAAGAGCATGGGATTTGTCGAAGTGGCGATCCCGCAGGCGCCTTCTGTCAATCTGGGAGCGTACAGAAATATCAGAGATAACTTCGAGTTTTTTAGAGAAGGCGACGTGCTGATCGTGCAGCTGCCGCTAACGACCAGCGCCGCTATACTCCGCAGACTGTTCAAAAGCCTCTCCAGGCGCGGCGTGAGGACCTTTCTGGTCGTCAGGGATCTGGATATCATCCTCGAAGGCAATAAATCATACTGGAAGCACTGCGAAGGCGTGATCGTCCAGAACGAAAAAACCGCCATGGAGCTGATCAAGCAGAAGGTGGATGTGGACAAAATCATTCCTCTGGACCTGACGGATTATCTCATTCCGGACAGCATCAGCGGATCATGCGGAGAGTATGGACTGAAGGAACCCGTGATCATATCGGGCAAGCTGACCAGAGAAGAGGCGGGATATATTTACAGGCTGCCGGATAACTGCAGATTCAGACTGTACGGTCAGAAATATGAAGGCCAGATCGATGATCATATCCTGGCCGGCGGCAGTTACGATCCTGACGATTTGCCGTTCATGCTAAAGGGCTCATTCGGTCTGGTATGGGACGGGCCGACGCCTATGACGTGTCTTGGCATCGCGGGAGAAAAAATGAAAATCTCCGATCCGTATCAGCTTTCGCTGTATCTGGCATCGGGCTTGCCGGTCATCGTCTGGAGCGAATCCGCCATAGCGGACTTCGTCATACAGAAAGGATGCGGATTCACGGTCAGTTCCCTCGTGGAAATCGGATACAGAATCAAATCCATGTCCGAGAAGACATATAAGAATATGCGGCGAAACGCCGAAGACATAGGAATCCCGCTGCGGGACGGCTGCTACATCAGGGTAGCCATGAATAAGATATTGAAATAAAAAACACCTTTTCATCAGATGTGTGAAGAGGTGTTTTCCTTTGGACAGGATATTTCCATGATTTCCTCCATAGCATGGTGGAGCTTTTGGGCGATGTCGGTGTCAGCCGCCCGGTAATACATTTCTTTGCCTTCTCTCCTGGAAACGATAAGGCCGCTGGTTTTGAGTATGCGCAGGTGATGGGACACCGCCGGATTGGTCATCTCCATCATGGCGGCAATATCGATCACGCATTCCTCTACATGACAAAGAATCCAGAAAATACGCAGCCGGCTGGGGTCACCCAGCTGTTTCAAAAGATCCGCGACGGTTTCCACATCTTCCTGAGCGGGAAGACGATCCATCACCGCGTGGGATCCATGATCGTGGTTATGTGGTAAAGTGATTTTTTTGTTCATTCTCAATTTATCTCCGTAAACATGTTTGACATATGATATATGATATGTTACCATATAAAAAACGATTAAGCAATCGTTTAATTGTTAAGGAGGCAAAGCATGAAAAAGACATATAAAATCGATGTGGATTGCGCGAACTGCGCAAACAAGATGGAAGTTGCAGCGAATAAGACAGAAGGCGTCAAGGAGGCCACGGTAAACTTTATGGCGCTGAAGATGAAAGTGGAATTCGAAGAGGGTGCGGATCCGCAGGACGTTATGCCAAACGTACTCAAAAACTGCAAGAAAGTTGAGGATGACTGTGAAATATTCTTTTAACAAAAAGCAAAAGAATAATCTCATCAGAATTATCATCGCGGCAGCGCTTTTGGTCTGCCTTCATTTCGTTCATCTGCACAACGGTATCATGTTCCTGTGTTACATGGTACCGTATCTTATTGTAGGATATGACATCCTGAAAAAAGCGTGGAAGGGTATGATCAATCGCCAGCCTTTGGATGAGAACCTGCTGATGGCCATCGCCACCGTAGGCGCGATCGCGCTGGCGCTGTACAAGACAGGGGACTTCACCGAGGCTGTAGCGGTTATGCTGTTTTACCAGGTGGGGGAATTGTTCCAGAGCTACGCGGTGGGCAGGAGCAGGCGCAACATCGGAGAGCTCATGGATATCAGGCCGGATTACGCCAATATCGAAACCGATGACGGCATCGAGAAGGTGGACCCGGATGAGGTGGAGATCGGCACGATCATCGTGGTGCAGCCCGGAGAAAAGGTACCTATCGACGGCGTGGTATGTGAAGGAAAGGCAAGCCTGGATACCAGCGCCCTGACAGGGGAAAGTGTGCCCCGCAGCGTCAGAGAAGGGGACGAGGTTATCAGCGGATGTATCAATACCAACGGTGTGCTGCGCATACGCACCACCAGAGAATTCGATGAATCCACTGCCTCAAAGATTCTGGACCTGGTGGAGAACGCCAGCTCCAGAAAGTCACGATCCGAAAACTTCATTTCCAGATTCGCCCGTGTCTATACGCCGATCGTCGTTATCAGCGCGGTGTTGCTGGCCATCGCGCCGCCTTTGATCAGGATGACGCTGCTGGCCACGGCGCCGGAGTGGGGTCAGTGGATATACAGAGCGCTGACATTCCTGGTCATCAGCTGTCCGTGCGCACTGGTGATCAGCATACCTCTCAGCTTCTTCGCCGGTATCGGCGGTGCCAGCAGAGAGGGAATACTGGTCAAAGGCTCCAACTATCTGGAGGGGCTTTCTAAGATCAAAACTGTCGTCATGGATAAGACCGGGACCCTGACCAAGGGTGTGTTCCGCGTAACCCGGGTTTTTCCTGCCGATGTCAATCGATTTGATGAGGCGGAGATCCTCCATATGGCGGCTCACGCCGAGCGGCATTCGTCCCATCCCATCGCCCAGGCGCTTCGTGAGGCCTTTGAAAATGAAACGGACGGCTGTCAGGTGGATAACGTGGAGGAAATCGCGGGTCACGGGATCCGTGCGCAGGTAGATGGCAGGACCGTATGTGTCGGCAACAGGCGCATGATGGATGCCGTAGGAGCAAAGGCTCCGGAGCCTGCGGAAAGCCTTCCGGAAACGGATATGTCAGGAACGGTTATTTATGTCGCGATAGACGGGCAGTATGCCGGATGTATCGTGATATCTGATATCATCAAAGAGACTTCGCCGGAAGCGGTCAGAAAGATGCGGGAGGCGGGAGTCTCGAGACTCGTCATGCTGACGGGAGATAATCAGGCGGCCGCAGGTGCGGTTGCCGCGGAGCTTGGTATTCAGGAAGTCTGCAGTGAGCTTTTGCCTGCGGATAAGGTCTCTAAAGTTGAGGAACTGATTGACGGCAAAGGCAGAGTGGCATTCGTAGGAGATGGGATCAACGATGCGCCGGTGCTCTCCCGAGCGGATATCGGCATCGCCATGGGAGCGCTGGGGTCGGATGCGGCCATTGAAGCGGCAGATGTGGTCCTCATGGACGACGATCCTCTCAAAATCGCCAAAGCCATCAGGCTCTCACGAAAATGTATGAGGATCGTGCATGAGAATATCTGGTTTGCCATCGGCATCAAAGTTCTTTGCCTGATTCTGTGCGCGATAGGCGCAGTAGGAATGTGGGCGGCGATATTTGCCGATGTGGGCGTCATGGTTCTGGCGGTATTGAACGCCATGAGGACGCTGCTTGTCAGGAATGTCTAGAATTCCCGGAATATCTAGAATTCCTTTCTGAGGAGATAGCGGTCCTTGCCGCCGTAAAGATCTCGTCTGTCATAGATTTCCCAATTCAAAATCAGGAAAATATTATAACTATACGGATTGTCAGGGGATATGGATGTGAAGCCCTCCGTGGCTCCCAGTTCTATCGCAAATCGTATTTCACACCGCAATTACGGAAGTTATCTGGGATTTTCAGACGAGCGTCAGAGCAAGTGCGTGTCCATGGAGATATCGCTTGTGGACAGCGAATACCGGGGATTCGGACTGCAAAAGCTTTATGTCGCGCTGAGAGAAGAGATAGCCAGAAGGGAAGGCGCAGAGGAGGCCCTGGTAACGATCGCTCCGAGAAATGATTACAGCCTCAACAATCTGATCGACTCGGGATATGAGATCATCCTGACGGAGCCTTTGTATGAAGGGGCCATGCGGCATATACTCAGTAAGAAGCTGTGACATGCTTGTATGATTAGTTAAAAGCTAAATCATACGCTCCTTTCCATTTTT